>CAZUFQ010000954.1:750-2708 GCA_964618735.1 uncultured Enterobacteriaceae bacterium | reverse complement strand
GGTCTCGTCCTGAAATAGGTTGTCACCCGATATGGCAATCCAACAGAGAGAAAACGCTGGGATCCGGTATAGCGAGGCCTTTAAGATGCAGCTTGTGCGGGAGGTTGAGCAGGAAGGCGTGGCCTGCGATTACGTGCGGCGCAAGTATGGCGTAAGAGGGCGGGCGACGGTGCCCAAGTGGGTGCGCAAATATGGCAATGGTAGTTGGGGCAAAAGGATACGAGTGGAAACACCTGAAGAGATCAATCAAACGGAGCAGTTAAAGCGACGTGTGCGGGCGCTGGAACGGGCGTTAGCCGACGCCAACATTGACCTGGCACTGGAGCGGCAGTTTACGCGCCTGGCGTGTGAGCGGGCCGGGATCAAGGACGTTGTGGAGTTCAAAAAAAAGTGGGTGGAGAGCCTCCCACGGGGCGGTAGCAGAGCCGGAGCGATTGGCTGGGGTAACCGTCAGCGGCGTGTGCCGTCGGTTGGGGATGACGCGGCAGAACTATTACGCCCGGCGCAAGCTTCGCAAGCGGCAGGCGGTGGAGGGAGATCTGGTGGCGCGGCTGGTCCAGCAGGAGCGTTGCCTGCAGCCTCGGCTGGGGGCACGCAAGATGCGGGTGTTGTTGCGGGAGCCGCTGGCCCAAGCGGGGGTGCAGTTGGGCCGGGATCGGTTCTTTGAAGTGCTGCGGGAGCATGAGCTGCTCTTGGCCCGGAGGCGTTCGGAGCGGCCCAGGACGACCCATTCGTATCATAGCCTGCCGGTGTTCCGGAACCTGGTCAAAGGACGTGCGGCCCAGGGTGCCAACGAGATTTGGGTGGGGGATCTGACGTATTTGCGCTCGGAGGAGGGTTTCATGTTTTTGTCGCTGCTGACCGACCAGGTATCGCGTCATGTGGTGGGATACCACTGTGGGGACAGTCTGGAGTCTGTGGGCTGTCAGGAGGCGTTGAAGATGGCGCTCCAGCAGTTGCAGGCGGGCCAGCGGCCCATCCATCACTCGGACCGGGGAAGCCAGTATTGCTGTCATGATTACGTGGAGTTGGCCTCCAGCAGAGGTTTGACCATGAGCATGACCGAGGAGGACCACTGTGCCGAGAACGCGCTGGCGGAGAGAATGAACGGGATTCTCAAAAGCGAGTATGGATTAGACCGGGAGTTCAAAACCAAGGTGCAGCTGACCCAGGCGGTGGACCAGGCCATCCGGTTATATGGCACTCGCCGACCGCACACGGCCCTGGGCGACCGGTTTCCGGCCCAAGTCCATCAGCATCTGCTTGCTCCCCCCAGACCCCCCTCCGGGGTGCCCGGCGAGTGGGACCCAGGCGCACGACCGGAGCCGCGCACTCAGTTTGGCAGACCGGCTCCGGTCGGCGCTACCCCACTCGCCGACCACCCATCGAGCCGCTTCGCGGACAGTTAGATCAGGTCACTTCCGCTCCGCGGAAGTGACAAATTTAAATCAGGACTTGACCAGGTGCGCCGTGATACTACCAAATCCGAGTGTAATTCACAGTCCCCACTTTCAGTCGGTTAGCCAAAGTAAGAGGGTTTTGGAAGAGTCTTGTTCCAAAAAAAGCAGAGAGATCAGTGGCGTAAACACCTGCTTCATCTCGCGGGAACAAACGAAGCGAGTGGCACCTCTTACATCGAAAGCGGGCGATCAGTTAACCAAGAACAGTCTATAGTTGTTATGAATACTGTGAAAGACCCAAGGAAGAAGTACGCGAAAAAAAGTCCGACCGCCAACAAGAACGCCAATCCGGCAGGCAACGCGTCCCGCAGCTCGTTCAGCCGCCGTTCTTTTTTTCGAAAAGGACTCGTCGGCGCCAGCACCGTTGCAGTCGTAGGTCTGTCGGCCAGGAGAGCCCAGGCCGAGGACGAGCTGACACCTGGAGATGGAGCCATTCTGCGATTTCTGGCGGCGGCGGAAATCCTGGAGACCGACGCGTGGCAACAATACAACGAACTC
>CAZUFQ010000954.1:0-740 GCA_964618735.1 uncultured Enterobacteriaceae bacterium | reverse complement strand
CGCCGGCAACCTGACGAACCAGGTGCGCAACATCGCGGAGGTCACGACCGCGGTCGCGAACGGCGATCTGTCGCAGAAGATCACCGTCGAGGTGAAGGGCGAAATCCTGGAGCTGAAGAACACGATCAACACCATGGTGGATCAGCTGCGCAGGTTCGCCTGGGAGGTGACCCGTGTCGGAAAGGAAGGGGGGACCGAGGGAAAGCCGGGGGGGCAGGGGGACGAGAGGGGGGGAAGGGGAAAGGTGGTATACACGGCGGCCCTGTCAGGTCTGGATTCCGAAATGGCCAATTACGTTAACCATAATACCGAAGACGAATTCACTCATTTCGACTTCATCAACGCGTACCTAGTGGCGCACGGCATGAGGCCGGCGAACCTGGACAAGTTTAGAATGCTACCGAGCAGCACTGCGGATGGCGCACAGAACATCGGCCGGCTGACCAACCTCATGAAGCTCAGCGTGGATACCAGTTGGTGGACGCGATACCGGAGTGACAGCAAGAACCCGGATTTTGGCGACTCTTTTCCGCAAGCCGTGCCAGGTTTGATCGCAGGGGAGTTTCCGGCTATTCCCAGATCGAACGCCGATTTGACGAATACCACGCATCTCCAAGCCATCGCCAATACGGCGGGGTTTCATTTCGCCATGATTGAACAGGGGGGCACCAGCCTCTATCCGTCACTGGCGCAGCGAGTCACAAATGTCGAGGTGCTGCGGATTCTGTTGAGCATCGGGC
>CAZUFQ010000953.1:0-2709 GCA_964618735.1 uncultured Enterobacteriaceae bacterium | reverse complement strand
CGTGATGCGATGAAACTGCGCAGATGCCTCGTCCCGGCAGACGCCTTCTACGAGTGGAAGAAGACGCCGAAAGGCAAGCAGCCCTATTGCTTCGAGATCGGTGACGGTGGACTGTTCGCCTTTGCGGGACTGTGGGAACGCTGGCATGATCCACGCGGGCAATGGATCAAGTCGTGCTCGATCCTGACGACCACGCCGAACGCCGTGACAGCGAGCATCCACGACCGGATGCCAGTGATCCTGTGCCCAGACAGCTACGATCTATGGCTCGACCCCGGCATGCAGAACGTCGCGGCGATCTCTGAACTGCTGAAGCCGTTTGATGCTCGTTCCATGCGCTCGTATGCCGATTTTGACCTGCAAGTTTTAAACACGTGCCCTTACATTAAATCGGTTGAGTAAAAAATTGCCTCCGAAACCATTACCAAGGTGCACTATCCGTCCGATTCGGTCATGGCTGGCCAGGAGCTGCGGCTGGTGCAGGAATACTTCCTGGTCGCCTGCGCCGTAAGAGATATTATCAAGCGGTATTTACAGACGCATGCGACGTTTGATGCTTTTTCTTCCCAGGTGGCGATGCAACTGAACGACACTCACCCAGCCGTGGCGGTTGCAGAACTCATGCGCGCACTTATTGATGAAAATGATCTTCCTTGGGAGCGCGCCTGGGAGATCACGCAAGAAACGTTCGGTTATACGAATCACACGTTGTTACCTGAGGCCTTGGAGAAGTGGCCAGTCTCTCTTTTCGAGCGTGTGTTGCCGCGGCATTTACAGATTATCCGCGAGATCAACCATCGCTTTCTCGCCCATGCCGCAACGGTGTGGTCTGACGACGCCGAGCGATTACAGCGTATCTCCATTATTGGTGAAGGAGAGCATCCCCAGGTGCGCATGGGACACTTGGCGATTGTCGGCAGTCACTCGGTGAACGGCGTTTCCGCCCTCCATACTGATTTGGTGAAAGCGACGCTGGTCCCTGATTTCTTTCACTTATGGCCGGAACGGTTCAATAACAAAACGAACGGCATTACTCAGCGCCGCTGGTTACGACAGGCTAATCCGCTGCTGGCGCGGCTGCTGAGCAAGACCATTGGAGATGAGTGGATTACCGATCTCGATGCGTTGAGAGCGTTGGAGCCTTTTGCTAAAGATGACGGTTTTCAGCAAGAGTTTCTGCGCATCAAGCACGCTAACAAGGAACGACTTGCTTCAGTCATCAAAGAACAAACACGAGTGACGGTTGACCCGGACTCGCTTTTTGACGTGCAAGTCAAACGGATTCACGAGTACAAGCGACAACTCCTTAACGTTTTGCATATCATTCATGAATATCTTTGCGTGATTGAAGATTACCACGAACCCCTAATGGCGCGCACCTACATTTGTGCCGGCAAAGCAGCGCAGGGGTATTGGGAGGCCAAGGCACTGATTTAACTTGGTACTAAATTGAACAGAGTGATCAATGCTGATCCTCGGGTTAAAGGTCGCATAAAAGTGGTGTTTGTTCCTGATTACCGGGTCTCTCTGGCGGAAAGAATTATTCCTGCCGCTGATTTGAGCGAGCAGATTTCCACTGCAGGAAAAGAAGCATCCGGCACCGGTAATATGAAATTCGCCCTCAATGGGGCCCTGACTATTGGCACATTGGATGGGGCCAATATCGAGATTATGGAGGAGGTGGGCAGGGAGAATATCTTCATTTTTGGGTTGCAGGCTGAAGACATTCAATTGATGCGTTCGCAGGGCTCCTACCAGCCGCGAGAATACTATGCGCGTCATCCAGAACTCAAACGCGTCATGGATGCGCTGTATGGTGACCTGTTTTGTCGTGAAGAACCAGAGCTATTCCGGTGGATTTATCACGCGTTAGTGGAGCAGGGCGATGAGTATTTTCATCTGGCGGATCTGCTGTCCTATATTGAGGCGCAAAAGCGCGTCGACGCGGAATTTACCAATCCAGGGGGATGGGCGCAAAAAGCGATCTTGAACGTGGCGCGGATTGGGAAATTTTCCAGCGACCGCACCATACGAGAATATGCCAGAGACATCTGGCGTCTTGAGAGCATCCTCTAGCAGGGACGCGCGCCGAAGCACGAGTAGCGTGAGAGTATGATCCTCTCAAGTATTCTGACGATTGACCCCGAAAAGGTCGACGCTGATCTTGGTTTCTTGATGCAATGCTTTCGCGAGGTCCTGGAGGAAGAAGGCGAACATCAATTAGCTCAACGTCTGCCGTGGCAAAGCGTCGCTACGCCTCTTGTTCATATCAAACCTTCAGAGCGGCTCGTTCAGGCCTATTCTATCGCCTTTCAACTGCTGAGCATGGTGGAGCAGAATGCCGCCGTACAACGCCAACGTGTAACTGAGTCAGAACAGGGGCTGGCGGCGATGCAGGCCCTGTGGGGGCAGTGTCTCCAGCAAATCCAGGAGCGTGACATTAGCGACCGGCAAATCGCAGAAGCCTTGCCGCGGATACAGATTGAACTGGTATTGACGGCGCACCCGACGGAAGCAAAACGCGCAATCGTTCTGGAACATCACCGTAGACTCTATCTTTTGTTAGTCAAACGCGAAAACCAGGTGTGGACGCCCTACGAGCAACACGCTATCCGCGAAGAGATCAAGACGGTGCTCACGCTGCTCTGGCGTACGGGTGAGATCTTTTTACAAAAGCCAGACGTTGCTTCGGAGCGGCGGAATATCATG
>CAZUFQ010000952.1:0-2712 GCA_964618735.1 uncultured Enterobacteriaceae bacterium | reverse complement strand
CGATTGCCTTCTCTGTACGGATGGGCTAGAAAAAAACGCCGCTATGAGTCAACCACGTGACCCTCGTGATCCTCGCTACGCCGCTGTCGGCGTCGATAGCACGAAGGCCGAAGACGGCCTCTCGCGGTTGCGCACGTGGGTGGAAAAAACTTTTACGCTCAATCCTGCGGCGCGTCCGCACTTGCCGTTAGGTTATTTTGCCAACATCATCCGCCTTGACGGGCTAAACATTGGCATCGCTATCTCGACCGATGGCGTCGGCACCAAATTGCTGGTCGCCGAGCAGATGGGAAAATATGACACCGTCGGCATCGACTGTATTGCGATGAATGTCAACGATCTCCTCTGTGTCGGCGCCACTCCGGTGTCGTTTGTCGATTATATTGCAGTCGAAGAGCTAGCGCCCGAAGTCTTGGAGAAAATTGGCGAGGGCTTATTTCACGGCGCCGAAATGGCGCAGGTCAGCATTTCCGGCGGGGAAATTGCACAGATTCGTGAAATGGTGCGCGGTGTCCGTCCCGGGTTTGGTTTCGATCTGGCAGGGACGGCGATCGGCACAGTGCCGTTAGATCGCGTCATTATCGGAGAAGAGGTACAGCCCGGTGAAGTGGTGATCGGTCTTGCCAGCAGCGGCATTCATAGCAACGGATTAACGCTTGCTCGACGTATTCTGCTGCATGACGCAAAGCTGACCGTTGACAGTTATTTGCAAGAATTTGCTCGTACGGTAGGCGAGGAGCTGCTCGAACCTACTCGTATCTACGTGCCGGAAATTACCGCGATGTTTGCCGCCGGGGTGAAGCTCAAGGCGCTGATCCATCTCACGGGCGACGGATTTTTTAACCTGACGCGCACGGCGGCGCCGATCGGCTATCAGATTCACACCTTGCCTCCGGTTCCTCCGATTTTCAGCGTGCTGCAAGAGCTTGGCAATTTGAGTGACGCGGAAATGTTTCAGGTCTACAACATGGGAATCGGCTTCTGTGTCGTGGTGGAAGAAGCGGACGCAGAGCAAGTGCTGCAGATCGCAGCCGAACATAACACACGAGCTTGGCGTATCGGCGTGACGGTCGCTTCCGCCGAACGCCTCATTACGATTGAGCCGCGTCGTCTCCGTAGTCAAGCGCAACAGTTCGTTGCAGTCTCAAACTAACCGAGGGTTATCTCATGCCTGACCTTCAGGCGCTCAATCGTGAATCTCTCGTGCAGCTGACGGTGAAAGGCCGGAAAAGCAGCAAGCCATACACGGTCAAGATTTGGTTCGCGACAAATAATGACAAAGTCTATGTGACTTCCGCGCGTGGGATGGACGCCAATTGGATCAAGAATCTGCAGAAGAATCCGGAGACAACGCTGCAAATTGGCTCGACGATACTGAAAGGCGCTGCGGTGTGGCGGGAAGGACCAAGCGTGCGCGCAGAAATTTTTCCGTTGTTTTTCCGCAAATATTTTCTGGCGCGCATCTTCAAGTGGATTGGTTGGTACAAGCAAGCCTTCGTCTTCGAAATCACCGTTAGTGCGTCTTAATTACCGCACCATCCGGAAGAATTTTCGGATATCCTCGATCAGCAGTTGTGGCTTTTCCATGGCGGCGAAATGCCCGCCGGAGGGCATTGGCGTCCAGTGCGTAACATTGTAGGACCGTTCCGCCCATTCCCGCGGCGGGCGCGCTAGTTCTGCCGGGAACGCCGCGACGCCGGTGGGCACGGTAACCTTCTCTTCTTTGCCAAGCCGCCAGGGGTGATGCCGTTCTTCGTAGTACAATCGGGTCGAAGAGTTAATCGTCTGTGTGATCCAATAGATCATCACATTGGTAAGAAGCTGATCTTTTGAGTAGGAGCGCGCCAGATCACCGCCGCAATCACTCCAGGTGCGGAATTTTTCGGTGATCCACGCGCAGAGGCCTACGGGAGAATCGTTGAGTCCGTACCCCAAAGTTTGCGGCTTTGTGCCTTGAATGCTCTGATAGCCGGTCTCTTCGCTCCGCCACTTGTCCATCTCTTTGATCCAAGCCTGTTCTGCGGCAGAGAGATTCTGGCGATTGGCTGGATGCGGGGCAACGCCAACCATGTTGAGATGAATCCCCACAACATGCTGAGGACAAGCGAACCCCAGCCGTGAGGTGACCATCGAGCCCCAGTCCCCTCCTTGTGCGCCGTACCGAGTGTAGCCTAGCACGTCCGTCATCAAGACGGAGAACCATTCGGCAATACGAATGATGTTGACCTGACGTTCTTGCGTAGGACCAGAAAAGCCATAGCCTGGCAGTGAAGGAACGACGAGGTCAAACGCGTCCGCGGGATCGCCTCCATAAGCGGCGGGATCAGTCAATGGACCGATAAGCTCCATGAATTCATAGAAAGACCCTGGCCACCCGTGCGTGATAATGAGCGGCAGTGGGCGTGGTCCTTTGCCGCGCTCGTGGATAAAGTGGACGCCTTGTCCGTTGATCGTAGTACGGAAGTGTTTCCAGCGGTTGATCGCACGTTCTTGGGTGCGCCAATCATACTGCGTACGCCAATACTCGACGAGTTCGTTGAGATAGGCCAAATTCGCACCATAATCCCAACCGGTGTCAGGCACTTCGCCCGGCCAGCGTACGCGGTCGAGTCGTTCTTGTAAGTCGGTCAAGACAGAGTCTGGAACATTGATAGTGAATGGTTCTGGGGTGGTGTATTGCGCCATGCGTCGTTCCTCCTTTCGGGCTAGCGG
>CAZUFQ010000951.1:0-2715 GCA_964618735.1 uncultured Enterobacteriaceae bacterium | reverse complement strand
GTTGACGTGCGCGTAGCTTACAAAGATGTTGTACTTGTGGTCGGGAATATACATCGATATACCCCTTTTTCTAAGAACTTTCTGTTACTTGAGTTTTCTTAACATAAATCGATTCTAGATCGTTCAGGATGATATCAATCGGCGTCTTGATCATGAATCGGCAATACATCGTCTCAGTTACCTGGAAGGAGCCATGCTCGAAATACTTATTCGCAGGGGCTCCGCCTCCGCAGAGTTCAAAATATTCACAGTCTTGTTTACAAAGGTTCACGCCTGTACGAATATCACGGTAGACCCTCTGAAATTTGCGCGTCGCTACTACCGACTTAAACGTATCAGTCGTAATATTGCCGAGCGTAAAATCCTCGTAAGCATCACTTCTATAACCAAGCAGTTCTGGAGAAAAAGTTGAAAAATTACCATCGCAGTCCACACTCAAGATGCTAAATGGCGTGGCTTGTTGATTGAACGGAACAGGCTGATCGCCACGGTATTCCTCTAGGGGCTCATTACAAATCGCCTTTCGCGCCCAGTCGAATTCCCGAATGATCGTTCGCGTGTCTTTTGACAAGTCATACATCCGTTTCATAAAGAGGCGGTAGCGTTCTTCGGAGGTCTCTTTTTGCAGTGAGGAGCTTTGGTGAATCCCTTCAGCCTCTTCGATGTTGAAGCCGAGCTGCGTAATATCGTGCTCGAGGAAGAATTCCCATATGTCATCCGCATGATCCAGCGCATCGCTCGTTAGGACGGCAATGACATGAAAAGGGATGCGGTTGCGTTGCAACAGGGCAATCCCTTGCATGACTCTTTCATGCGTGCCTTTTCCGGCACGAGTCTTCCGGTGTGTATCATGCAGAAATGCTGGTCCATCAATGCTAACGCCAATAGAGACATCGTAGTGTTTGATAAAGTTGCACCATTCCTGTGTGAGCAAGGTCCCGTTTGTCTGTATGCAGTGTGTGATTTGGCATGTTCGACGCATCAGTTCATTGATCTTTCGGAAAGCTGCTTCGTAGAAAGCGAGAGGAACCACTAGCGGTTCCCCAGCATGCCAGACAATGCTCAAACGGGAGCCAGGTAGATTAGTTTCGACAAGTTTGCGACAGAGCTGATCAAGAATATCGAATGATAATCTGCGCTTCGACTGGCGGTTAGGCAGGTAACAATAGTCACAGTTAATATTGCAAAATGGAGTAGGCTGGAGAACAAGAAGATTAACTGGCTGAGAGTGGAAACTTAGAGAATGGGAAAGGCCGCCGACAGAGGAAGATTCACCCTGTTCCTCTATCGTTTGCGGGAGAATATTTCCGGCAATATCGTCGTTGTCTGACTTGGCCTTCCCCACCATGGGAAAAATCCTTGTCGATAGATATTATCGCGGGTAGAAACGACCGTACGTTCTATCACTACCAATTTCGCCAATTGCCCCAGTTAACCCACTGACTGAAGAGTTGAGGGCCAGATCGCAAAGTGTTCTTGTTTGGACCGAGTTGCTGTGGATCAACGCTTTGACCTAACTTTTCTCTGATAGTCTGGATTCGTTCTCGTACGGTTGGCGTTGGCGTACCCTCCGGCGATTTCGCAGCTACCACTTTAGGAAAAGGAAGAAGAAGACTTGCCCCGATAGTTAACGCTGCAGAGCCTTGTTGAAGTTTTCTATTTAGGGTTTTCTTTTTTTTCTCGTTCATACTTTTGTTTCTCCATAAATGGGAACAGTATGCGAAACTAAAGAAGGATCTTCCCCTATTCCTTCCCTTCAAGTAGATCCGACCGTAGTTTTTAACAAAAGCCCAAACTTAGAGTCTGGCTATAGCACAAAGAAATAGCGATTGGCAAGAGAAAATCGTCTCTTCTCTTCAGGACTGATTTCTAGATACGTTTTTCTTGCTCCATGGTGTTCTCGACCCCCTTCATCCTACACGCTAACATGCCGCCTTAATGACAAAAGCAAAACCTCTAATCCCTAACACCCAAGACCCAACACCTGTTCCTCATTCCCCCTGGTTTGTCCGTAGCGATCTCGACGGCTTCTTTGGATTGTTTATCGACAACCTGTTGCAGCTCATGTTGATTGCCGTGCTGTGTAAAGTCGTAAGTGGGCTGCCTTCTGAATTGATTACAGGCCGCATACTGCCAGGAGCGGCGGTGTCGATTCTGATTGGCAATCTCTTCTATGCCTGGCAGGCGCGGCAACTGATGCAGCGCACTGGTCGTGACGATGTGACGGCGTTGCCGTTTGGTATTAATACGCCGAGTCTTTTCGCATTTATCTTGTTAATCATGGGTCCTGTCTATCAAGAAACCAAGAATCCAACATTAGCCTGGCAGGCTGGCCTGTTTGCTTGTCTGCTGAGCGGCGTGATGGAAGCCGCCGGCGCGTTTGTTGGCGACTGGGTGCGGCGTTATACGCCACGGGCGGCGTTGCTCACCGCGCTTGCGGGCGTGGCGATTACTTTTATTTCTATGGGCTTCATCTTCCAGATTTTTGCATCCCCGCTGCTGGCGATTCTGCCGATGATGATCATTCTGGGGTGCTATGCGTCGGGGCGCAAAATGCCGATGGGACTCCCTGGCGGGATGCTGGCGGTTGGAACCGGCGTCGCCATCGCTTGGCTGCTGCGCGCGCTGGGCCTGCCGTCATTTGAACCTTCGCAAGAACCATACGTCTTTGCTCTGCATACGCCTACGCCCGTCCCTGGCGACGTCTTTGTCTTG
>CAZUFQ010000950.1:0-2717 GCA_964618735.1 uncultured Enterobacteriaceae bacterium | reverse complement strand
GTTGGGCCCGGAAGAAGAGCGAATCTTGCCCATACGTAAAGGAGGCTTCGACCAAATTCTGGGCGCGCTGAAGTTCTTTCTCTCCGACGAGATTCGTTTTCAGTTTTTCCACTTCTTGATAGAGCGCAGCCTCGGCGTCCTGCCATTTTTTTCCTGGCGCCACCCGCATGGATAAGAGGAAGAGGGGGGGATCGAGCGAGGTGCGGTCGTAATCGGCGTCCGCCGAAAGAACGAGTTCCTTTTTTTCGACAAGTATTGTTTGCAGGCGCGAACTGCGTCCTCCAGCAAGAATGACCGAGAGCATGGAAAGGGGAAAACTGTCGTCATTGGTATAATTAGGGACATGGTATCCCGCCATATAGATTGGGAGCGAAGCTGGGCGCTTGAGAGTGACGCGACGTTCACCGCGCTGCGGCGGTTCTTTTGCCGTGACTGGCGGCGGTGGCGCGCCCGCTTGCGCATTGTCAAACTCCGCATGGAGCTTGGGAAGGAGAGTTTCCGGGTTCATGTCGCCGGCAACAATCAGAATGGCGTTGTCAGGTGCATAGTAGAGTTGTCGGTAGCGCTTGACGTCTTCGAGTGTGAGCGCTTCAAGATCGCTCATCCAACCCACCACTGGCCAGTGGTAGGGATGGGCGACATACGCTGCCGCCCTCACTTGCTCCAGTAAATCCGCCGCTGGCTCATCGGTAGTGCGGAGACGTCGTTCTTCCATGACGATTTTTCGTTCAGACTGAAAACCAGCTTCATCAAGATTGAGATTAACCATACGGTCCGCCTCCAACGAGAGAAGGAGGTCAATATGAGGCGCTGCGGTGTTTTCGAAATAGACTGTTTGGTCGTCGCTCGTAAATGCGTTTTCTGTGCCGCCGCTGGCTTGTACGAGTTTTGAGAATACGCCTGGACCATACTTCGGCGTACCGCGGAACATCAGGTGTTCTAGCAAATGTGAAATTCCCGTGATCCCTGGCCGTTCGTTGCGCGAGCCGACCTTATACCACACTTGTAGTGAGACAATAGGCGCTCGGTGATCCTCTAAGAGGAGAAAAGTGAGCCCATTCGTCAAGGTTTCTTCAGTGACTTTCCAGCTTTGCTCGGCGTCTGGAGCCGCCTGCGCGAGCAGGACTGAGTGGTGTATGGCGAAAAAGCAAGAAAGAACGAGGAGAGCTTGACGGCAAATGCGGCCCCAGGCTTTGGCCATAAAGAGGAACCTCGCAGGGAGTAATAGCATTGTGACAACTGAGACGGAAGAGAGCAGCGTTGAAGGGATGAGATGATGTCTCAGAGGAAGAGTAGACCTCTTCCCCTGCAACTTATTTAGTAGACCCATTTCCCCTTAGTGAAGCGGAAAATTTCGGAGACCTGGTTTGTTTCCACTTGATTAAATGGTCCCTGGAGCGCTTCTTCTTTCGTTTTTCCGGCGCAACGGAGTTTCTTCTCAAAATAGACCAAAATGCCAACGTAGGGGGTATCTGATGAGTCAGTCTTTTTGACTCTGATAGAGCGATCGGGAATATAAGCGACATACTCTGCAGTAAAGCCGTCTGGCGACTCGACCGCCTGCGCCCGGGTCTTGTGAAAGTCTTCTGTTTCTCCAAGTTTCTTCATCCAGTCAATAGTAAAGGTGTCGAAGGCGGCGAGTGCGTTCTCTTCAGTAATCACTAAAGGCTCCGCCTTGGCAGATTTTTTCTGGAGGGAACTCTTCGTTGTTTGTAGAGTCTTGATTTTTGCGACTTTCTTTGCTGACGGATTTTTCGCTTGAGTTTCTGCTGTTGCTCTAGCGCCAGTGGAAAGAACAGTGAAAACTCCGAGGAAAATCACCATTCTCATCCATTTGGTTTGTGTTGCGACCGCGTCCATGACGCCACCTCCTCGTTTTGTTGTTATCCCCACGATAGGACCAGCATTGAATCCTATCTCGCTCTTTGAAAGAAATGCGACACGGTTAGCAGAAGAGCACCTTTTGGGGAAGGGGGTGGGAGACTAAGTGGGGACCAGCCACAGCTATATAGGAAGGTTCTATGGCTGATACTTTGTCTTTTACGAATGAGCGCGCAATGCGGCCAGCCCCGGCAGATCGCCAGATTCGAGAAACTCTAGCGACGCGCCGCCGCCCGTGGAAATATGGCTGATCTTTTCCGCCAAGCCAGCCTGAGTTAATGCGGCAACTGTGTCGCCGCCGCCGGCGACGCTGAAACTGGCAGTGGCGGCAACTGCCTCTGCCACGGCGCGGGTGCCTCGATCGAACGGCGCCATCTCAAAAACTCCCGTGGGGGCATTGCACAGCATCACCTTTGCATTGCGGAGCGCTGCGCTAAATGTCGCGATGCTTTGCGGGCCAATATCTACCCCAAGTTGGTCCGCTGGAATTTCTCGACCAGAGGTGGCAGTCGAAGGGACCCCCGCTTTCAGTTCCCCGACAACTACATGATCTTCCGGCAACAAAATCGTCACTCCTCGTTGGGCTGCTTCCGCGAGGATAGCTTTCGCCTCTTCAATACGATCAGGTTCGACTAGTGATTTGCCCGTGGCAATTCCTTGGGCTTGTTGCAGGGTATACGCCATAGCGCCGCCGATGATGATGGTCTGCGCCCGCATCAATAGACTGCGGATGAGACCGATCTTATCCGAGACTTTGGCGCCTCCCAAAATCGCTACGAACGGATGCTCGGGCCGGGTGAGTAAACGTGAAAGCGCATCGATTTCTTTGCGCATTA
>CAZUFQ010000949.1:0-2761 GCA_964618735.1 uncultured Enterobacteriaceae bacterium | reverse complement strand
CCGCGTCGTACACCCGTCCTTGGATGGCACGGGGTGGTTGGGTTTGCTCCCGGGAGTTCGGGCTCGTAACCAATACGAGAGCCTTCGGCTCGATCCGGCCGACGTTCGGATCCGCGATCGATTTGAGCGGGTTGAAGTCAAGCAGTTTGGGCATTCGCACCGCTGACACCGAACCATTGATTAACAGGTCAATTTGCCTCGATAATGTGATATTGAGATGGTTTTCGGGCAAAAATACAAGAACTGATTATCGGCACTTTCAAGGCAACACAATGAAGCCCTGATATGCCTGATATCCCGAGAAGTCAACAACAGCCAAGACTCCTTGATGAAATTTGCACTGTGCTTTCGTCTCCACCACTTCGGCGGTGTGAGGTGCATTCTTTTTTGTTTACTTCTTATTTAGTGACTGCCAACCGTGCTCCAGTGTTTCCCATCTTGGGACGTGAGAATAATCCCGTCTCCTACCACGACAAATAACAAGCTGTTATAAGCAACGCCAAGTAGATCGTGGTCTGTCCCGGATTTTCTCTCATGCCACGTCGCACCATCAGTTGACGTGAGGATTGTTCCATTAGTCCCTACAGTCACAAATGTAGAGCCGCTCCAAAAGACTCCGCGAAGCGACGGGTGCTGAGGCAGCGTACGATCTGTCCACTCTTTCAAATCTGGCGAGGTAAACAGCGCACCCTGACGGGACGCTCCTCCCACAGCGACAAACACGCCGTTTCCCCAAGCGAGGTCCACAAGAACATCTGCTGGTCCTATCTGCCTACTCCATGTCGCGCCGTTGGAAGAAGACCAGAACACGGAGGACACGCCCAAGCGTCCGAGGTCCGCTACTCCTACGGCTATGAAGGTAGAGCCGTTCCACGTCGCGCCGGATAAGACGCCGGTGTTGCCTTCAAGGCCAGAAGTTCTCTCGATCCACACGCGCCCATCAACTGATGTCGCAAGGCATCCGCGACCACGATCCCCGCCGACTGCAACAAACATCCCGCCTTGGGCAATGACGTGGGAGAAGATACAAGTCGCAAACGCTGCGGTGATAGTCCAGCTCTTGCCGTCGGAAGAGGTGAGAATCCGCTCTCCTACCGCAACAAAAGTTGAACCGTTCCACGTTACGCCGTATAAAGCGCCGGCGCTGTCACTTGACAATCCTAGGGGACGCAACGGTTTGCCAAGAGAGACACGTTCCCAGTCGTGACCATTCGCTGAGAGGAGCACTTCAGTCTCGTCAAACGCGCCGTTCCCTACGGCGATGAACTTTTCATTCCCCCATACGACATCATACAGGTGATGGTCTAGCATGAAGTGAGTGTCGACCGGTCCAGTAAGATTTCCCAACGTTGCGTTAGGAATAACCTCAGCAACCGAAAGAGCCGACCATGTACACAAAATCAACAACGCTAGCGATGTGAAAAGTCGTGACGTCATCGTGCTGTTGCTCGTAGTCGACGTGCGCCTCCAGCCAGACAGCATATCGATATTCCCACTGTTCACCCAGGAGAACTCTGAAGCGTGGAGAGCCTCAGATTTTTTCTTTACCGGGCTTTTGGCTGAGAAAATAGGTGAGCGCAGCTATCACCACCGCAATGGCTCCACCCAACGGGAATAGACTGAGTTGCCCATCCCAAGCGATAGCAGAGCCAAGAAAGAGAACGCCAAGCACGACAATGACCACACTCACGAGCTTCCCTTTCAGATCGTCAAGATTATGAACGGACAACCAGGGCGGCAAAACTAATGTGTCGTCGATGAAGAGCGAGTAGAGACCTAAGGCAACAATGTAGAATACCGTCGATAAGAGAGAAGCGTCTACGCTCTCAATGAGGGCAAACGCCAGTGTTTTCAGTTCTTTTGCTGACAGGCCTGGGTTAACAATAACATGATGTATCGTTAGCACCGCATACACGGCGGCATACACAAGCAAGACAAGAAACGCGATAAAAGAAGAAGCCACACCCACGAGAATAAAAAATCGACTGCGCACGAGCGCTTGGCCCAACATTTCTGCTCAACCTTCTCCCGCAGCATTTAGCAGACGCGCTTCTCCGCTGATATTCTCGCTATGGTCGCACCACCTTCAATAAGGGTGGTGCTTGCGGCTGCTCGGCATAGGTTGACCAACCTCCACCGAGGGCTTTGTACAGTTGCACAACTGCAATGAGTTGATCACGCTGCGTTTGCGCGAGGGCGATTTCTGTTGGGAAGAGTTGTTGCTGCGCTTCGATCACTTCAAAATAACCGGCAAGCCCGCCTGTATAGCGGAGCATGGACAAACGCACGGATTCTTCTAGCGCGGAGACTGCTCGTGCCGCCTCTTTTTGCACCTCAGCAAGTTTCTGTTGACTCGTGAGGGCATTCGAGACTTCCTGCAGCGCAGTAATGACCGATTGCTGATACTGCAGTTTGGCTTGCTCCCACTGGGCGACCGTCGCTTCATAATTGCTCGAAAGCCGCCCGCCTTGCAGAAGTGGACCGCTCAATGTCCCGGCCACTGCCCAGATACTGCCGCTGCCTTTTACCACCTTTTCGATATCCGAACTTGCGCCGCCAACGAAACTAGTCAGCCCGATGCGGGGGAAAAAGTTCGCCAGCGCCACCCCAACCTGCGCGTTCGCCGCGATCAAGGCCTGCTCCGCCCCTCGGATACCGGGTCGCCGTTCCAGTAATTGATACGGTAAACCTGGAGGGGTGCCCGGCCGCAGCATTTGATCGGTTAACACGGCGCCAAGAGGAATCCGCCCTGGAGCGCGGC
>CAZUFQ010000948.1:0-2767 GCA_964618735.1 uncultured Enterobacteriaceae bacterium | reverse complement strand
GATATTGTTTGCCTCAGGAGGAGAAGAAGGAAACCAAAGTCGTCCAAAGCTTGCCGAATAACGTGCCCGTCTCCATCGTTATTGGTACGTATGACCGTCCTGACGATCTTCGTAACTGCTTGACGCATTTGCTGGCGCAGCAATCATCTCGCCCCATCGAGATTATTGTCGTTGATAACCATCCGTCGTCGGGTCTGACCCCGCCGGTCGTTGCAGAATTTCCTACGACCAAGTTCGTCAGTGAGACCCGCCAAGGATCCTCGTATGCGCGGAATGCGGGCTTTTTGATCTGTACGGGTGATATTGTGGTAACGACTGACGATGACGTCACTGCCCCGCCAGATTGGTTAGAGAAGCTCATTGCGCCCTTCGTGCGTGAGGATGTGATGCTGGTAACCGGCAACGTATTGCCGCTAGAATTAGAAACCGAAGCACAGAGAAGTTTTGAGTCGTACGGAGGCCTGGGCCGGGGCTTCGTGCCTTTTGAAGTCAGTCGGGACTGGTATGAGTCGTTTCAGCAAGGTGCAGTCACAACGTGGGAGCTTGGCGCCACCGCTAATGCTGCTTTTCGGGCCGAAATCATCCATAACCCTGAGATTGGGCTCTTAGAAGAATCTCTTGGCGCCGGCATGCCAACTGGCACAGGCGAAGATATTTATCTCTTCTATAAAATAGTAAAAGCTGGCTATACACTCGCCTATGCGGCAGATGCGTACGTGTGGCATAAACATCGCCGCACGCCAGAGGCCCTGCGCCGTCAAATCTATAGCTACAGTAAGGGACATGTCGCTTATCACCTCACTACATTCGCAAAAGATCGTGATCTGCGCTCACTCCGACAAATAGTGAAGTCTTTGCCGAAGTGGCGCGCTCGTCAACTGTTCCGATGGGTGAAAGGACGCCTCCGCGGCGGCTCCCCGTATCCGTTACGGTTGATACTGTTAGAAATTGCCGGCAACCTGGTTGGTCCCTGGGCCCTATGGCGGTCTCGCCGTCGCGTGAAACGCACCGGACGGAGCGCCTCCACACCGCCCCCTGTGATTCAAGAGCTGGTTGCCGCCTCGGTGGAAGCAGAAGCCTCAAGCTATCCGAAGCGACAAATCTCATAGTATTATGCTGACCGTACGAGGAGTTCGCGAGAGGGTGTATGATCAATGTCTCGGTTATTATTCCTGCGTATAATGCGTTGGCAACGTTAGCAGAGACAGTCGAATCACTGCTCGCGCAGAGCTTCCCGCATTGGGAAGCTCTGATCGTGGACGACGGGTCCGACGATGACACAGTCGCGGTTGCCGAGAGTTTTGCGGGAAGGGATACGCGGATTCGCGTCATCCGCCAGGCGCATCAGGGAGTCAGCGCCGCCCGTAATACCGGCATTGACCAGGCTCGTTATGAGTGGCTTTTATTTCTTGACGCTGATGATTGGCTCTTACCTCGACATCTTGAACATTTAACTGGAAAACTTGTAACAAATTCCCAGTTAGATGGAGCTTACTGTTGGTATTGTCGCGTTGCCGCCGACGGCACTTTTGTAGAGGAGGACCAATATCGCCAAGAAGGAGACCTCTTTCCGATATTTGCGCGACGTTGCATTTTTGCTATTCACACCTGCGTCATCCGCCGCGCGCTTGTGATGGAAGTCGGGGGATTTGATCTTTCTCTCGATCAGTGTGAGGACTGGGACTTGTGGCAACGTATTGCTCGGACCGGGGCGCAATTTGGCGTCGTCTGCGAAGTCCTCGCCCACTATCGTATGCGGCCAAAGTCGCTTTCGGTCGATGGCTTTCGTATGCTGACCGGGCTCTTGCGCATGATGCATCAAGGTGAGTCCTCAGACCCGCGTGTCCCCAACCCTGCTCCTGCTTATGCGTCTGGTCTCCCTGAATCTTGTCCCCCAGAGATCCAGTTTTTTGCCGCCTGCTGGGCAGCCGGCATGCTGCTTGGTCAAGGGCAAGACGCCCGTCCTCTTCTCAGGCTGTTAAAGGAAGTGCATGCCTCCGATCTGAATCCTTCCGATGTCGCGAAGACTATTTTTCGCACGACGCTTTTCCCCTCCAGTCGTGCTCCTGCTTCCTGGTTAGAGTTGTGGCCTGCTATTGAAACACACGTCCGTGAATTTCTCCGCGCCCTGGAGACGCAGGCCCAAGCTGTCGGTTTAGCGCGTCGCACCCAGATGTGTTTGGAGCGCATGATTGTGGAATGCTCGGACGCTTGGAAGCCTGTGACGGTAGGGGCCTTTCATGCGATCTGCCTTGAAGTTACTGAACCGATCCCAGACGTGTCTTTGGCTGCGACAATCGAGCGGCTTCATTGTACAGTGATGCTGCGGAGAGAACGCCTTGGTGCTGTTGAACTCCCGGTGTGTGACGGCCGAGTCCCGAGCGCTTGCCTTGCTGATGCGATTGTCGCCGATTTTAATTGGCCGATTCTGGGTGCATTTTTCGGAGCAACCCTATACCCAACCTTTGAGGTCAAACGAGAAACTGCTGGTCTCTCGATTTGGCGGGGCTCCCAGTGTCTGGCCGAAGGGCTTCCTGACACTGAACAACCGATCCATTCACAAATCCATGAGCACTGCGGGTGGACAGTCTTCCTACAAGAACTCTGGGCTCATCCGGATTGGTCAAGTGAACGTTTTTACGATCCACAAGGAAAACTGGAGGCTAGGCCCCGCCGGTGGGTCAGCGATGGTTGCCTTGTGAGCGAAGCAGCTCAGGAAATCTCGGACGTCGAAACTTACGACCCGCGGTTTAAGGTAGTGCGTACC
>CAZUFQ010000947.1:0-2797 GCA_964618735.1 uncultured Enterobacteriaceae bacterium | reverse complement strand
GGGAAGCGTTGATGCTGACAGCCGAGTTTTGGACTGGACGACTACCGCGGGCTACGTCTTTAACCGGCACTTCTCCGCGGATATCGGTGTGCCGCTTCTTTTTGTTCATGGAACCGATGCGACCGGAGCGACCGTTTCGAATCGCGGCCTGGGAAACGTCTTCGGCCAACTGCAATTTGTTGATAAAAACCCGACGATAAATTTTGGCGCCGTGGCCACGGTTGCATTGCCCACGGGTGATACGTCCAAGGGACTCAGCACGGGCCGCGTCACCGCGGATCTGACCGGACAGGTCGCGAAAGAAGTCGACCACTTCACGCCATTCTTCAGCGCGGGCATGGCAAACTCAATTCTGGATTCGCGTTACTGGCGCCGGCCCTATACAACACTCGGCCCACTCGCTCATTTTGAGGGCGGAGCGTCGTTCGATCTAGCGCACTCCATTTCCGTGAGCGCTTCGTTATATGACGTTGCCCCGTGGGGCGCACAGAAAGTCTACAGCCGGGTGGTGGGCAAGGGCGCCGGTGGGGGAGCGGTGAAGCACGGCCGGATCTTTCTAAATAATGCCGTCACCAGCGGCGGATCTTCCATCGACAGCGACAATGGCTTCAACGCCGACATCGATTTCAATCCAGCGAAGCTTGTGGACATCGATTTCGGCTACACCCACAGCGTGCATTTCCAGACGGACATTTTTTCTTTCGGTGTTGGCTTCAATCTCTCTTCGTTGCTGCGGCGAGGCGGGACGGACGGGCATTGAGCAGTGAACGCAATTTTTCTTCGGGAGGAATCAATCCATGATCAGCAAGGCAATCGTAGTGACGGCGGCGTTTTGTCTGTCCCTTACGCCGGCGTTTGCGCAACATCCCCGTGGCGGACCGGGCGGCGCCGGCGGCGCTCACGGGCCAGCGATGGGCAACGGCGCGGGTCACGCGGGCGGAAGCTCGCAGGGTGCGGCCAGTTCATCGCCAACGACGTTGCTGACCAAGAACACAAAACTGGACAGCACGCTGACAAGTAAGCTGCAATCCAAGGGCTTGCTACCGGCAGGCACCGACCTGAAGGACGCTTGCGGCGGCTTCAAGAACTTGGGTCAGTGTGTCGCCGCGATTCACGTCAGCCACAATTTGAATGTTCCGTTCGCTTGCATGAAGGCGAACATGACCGGCACAGCACCAGCGGCCGGAACAACTTGTCCTGCGGGGACTGGTACGAGCAAGGAGAGCCTGGGCAAATCGATCCAGGCGCTTTCGCCCAACAGCGACGCAAAAACCGAAGCGAAAAACGCCCAGAAGGCCGGCGACGCGGATATCAGGGAAGCCGAGTCGCACTCTTAGACTTGCAGCAATTTCATTTATGAATCATCCCATCGGGCTGGCGGTGTGTCGCCGGCCCGATTTGTTCTGTTCCAAGAACGTTTGCGGTCAATTGGGATTCTTTACGGGGTAACTTACGAGAGGGGGCAGGGAGCCCTTACATTTTTGGGGGTGATTAGAGAACAACGATTGTCAGCGCTTTGATTAGATAGGGCTCCAATGCTCTCATTCGAGCGTCGTCCGCAGGCATCGCTGCGAAACTTGGAGAGGGGTCGTGCACATCACCTTCCTCGTCCCTGTAAATCCAATGGAAGTCTGCCCTATCACGCGGTTCGTGCAACGATACCAAGTGAGCGCATGAGACAACGTCGGTTGGACAACCTTCGTGCACTTCGACCGAAAGCTTCCTGTCTTTGAGCCAGTCGATCCACTGACGATGATCAATCTCCCCTAGTCGGGCTTGAGGAAGTTCCGACAGGAGTTCGTTTTCGCTTATTCCCGCTAATCTGGCAAACACAGGTACCGAACAATCGCGGTCACCGTTTTGAGAAAGCATTTGTTGTTTGGGAAGTTTGAAGGTCAATTGTGCCTGCTTCCACACTATTTATCTTTATCTAAGGGAATGCGCAAACATCCAATTGAAATTGACTTCGAGCCCTTTAGTACCTATACATATAGTATCGTACGGAAAACTGGTAAGGACCCATAATGCCGACTCTGATTGAGGGTGCATTTGCTGAAGAGCGACCGGTGATTTGGATCTGCTCCGTCTGTGGAGAAATCTTCGATTTTGGAAGGATCGTCTTGAATCCAACAGATGCACAGAAGGAAGCTCTCAACGAAAGATTCCGAACGCACTGTGGTATCGTTCACCCTGGTGCAGCCCCGGTCATCGCGCTTCAATAAAACATCGCGGTAGTCCATCTCATATATGTACATAACCGAACGCAAGCAACAATTCTCGATTGCGTATGTTCGAGCTATCGTTTCGGTCGCAGGCTTTGTGGTTTATGAATACGCTGTCGACGATGACAGCATCGATATCGGAATTGCCGCAAAGGGTTTAATGGGGACAGTGCGGTCCCCTAAACTAGATATCCAATTGAAATGCACATCCCGATCTATCTTAGGGGCTGATACCGAGAGGATTGCGCAGAAGCTGAGCGCCAACGGACCGCGGAGCAGAGACGAGCAGATGAACGACGACGACAACAGGAGGAATATAACCGCAAACTCGAAGTCGTGTGTAAGCTCGCCGACCAATGGCGTGAAGCCAACCGATCACGCGAGTTTGCAACTGCATTGAAGGAAAGCGCACGATCACCCGCTGTGCCGGTCGAGCTGAAATTGGGTATTTGGAGAGTCCTTGACTGGATCGAAAGGCATGCAAATTTCGTCGATCCCCTGACAGACGTCAGCCAAATAATTTCTCGATTATCAGGAAGGAGCCCGAAAACCCTCTACCAGGTCCCCAGCACCGC
>CAZUFQ010000946.1:0-2798 GCA_964618735.1 uncultured Enterobacteriaceae bacterium | reverse complement strand
GAGATGTGCGACCCGTGTCGCGGCGGTATCCTTCCGTCTCGTTTTTTTGAAGAAGTGTTGGCGTATATTCAGCGCCGCCTCGAAGACAGTATTGATCGCGTCAAGCGTTCGTCTGACCCAACGCCGGTCGTGGCGGTCGGCGGAGGCAGTATCTTGTGCCCGGACCGACTAGAAGGGGTGTCCGACATTATACGCCCGCTGCATTGTGAAGTGGCGAATGCGATTGGCGTCGCCATTGCGCAGGTCAGTGGCGCGATTGACCGTGTGTTTGCGTTGGAGACGATGACCCGTTCGCAAGCTTTGGATG
Organism: uncultured Enterobacteriaceae bacterium; assembly: GCA_964618735.1. Taxonomy (GTDB): domain Bacteria; phylum Desulfobacterota; class Binatia; order Bin18; family Bin18; genus SYOC01. Next base: position 2,491 of record CAZUFQ010000946.1, on the reverse strand, counting down.
AAGCGGTGCGTCTGGCTCGTGAGCGTGCTTGCGCCGCTGGGGCTGATCCCGCCAGCGTTGAGCTGCTCGAAGTGGAGGAAATTCCTCTTGCTTATTTGCCTGGAAACGCCGTGCGGATTAAAGCCAAGGCGGCGGGGGCGCTGAAACTCTAATACGGATTTGTTATGCGCATTGCAGTCGATGTAGGCGGAACGTTTACCGATGTCATCGTCTTGAATGAGGAAACAAACACCCTCAGGCTGGAGAAGGTGGAGACTACGTCGCAAGACCCAGCTCGCGGCGTGTTGCAGGGGTTTCGTAAGGCGGAGGCGCGCTTGAGCGACCTCGATTATTTTGTGCACGGGACGACGCTGGGGCTCAACGCCCTGCTCACGCGCACTGGCGCACGAGTAGCCATAGTGACGACGAAAGGTTTTCGTGATGTCTATGAACTGGGGCGCACGGCGCGCGATCCCATGTACGACCTGAAGTACCGGAAACCAAAGCCCCTCGCCCCGCGTTCGCTCGCCTTTGAAGTAACCGAGCGTTGCGATTTTCAAGGAAATGTTTTAACTCCGCTCGACCGTGCGGAAGCGGTCGCCCTGGCGCGACAGTTACGCGATTTGGGGGTCGAAGCTGTTGCGGTGTGCTTTCTCCATAGCTACGCCAACCCAAACCACGAGTTACTTCTGGCGGAGGTGTTGCGCCAAGAATGTCTGACTCTTCTCGTCTCACTCTCGCACCAACTCAGTCGCGAGTATCGTGAGTACGAGCGCACCAGCACAGTCGTGATCGATGCGTATATTAAACCTGTGATCCGGGGCTATCTTGCTAAACTCGACGGCGCTTTGCGCGCCGAAGGATTCGCTGGTCACTTTCTGTTAACACGTTCTGGCGGCGGCGCTATGACGGTGACGTCTGCGGCGGAGCAACCCGTCCATACGGTGTTGTCAGGCCCAGCCGGCGGCGTGATTGGCGCGCAGGCGTTTAGTCAGCTTCTTGGGCAACCGAATCTGATTACGCTCGATATGGGGGGCACGAGTCTCGACGCCGCCTTGGTGGTTGACGGTCGCATCACCGTTGAACATGAAGCGTCGTTTGAAGGCTTGCCGCTGTCTCTTCCGACTATTGATATCAATACTATCGGCGCCGGCGGCGGCAGCATCGGGTGGATCGACGAGGGCGGTCATCTGCAAATGGGACCGCAGAGCGCGGGTGCTGTGCCCGGCCCTGCTTGTTATCGCAAAGGCGGGCAGCTCGCCACGTTTACGGATGCAGCCCTGATCATTGGCTATCTCGATCCGCGCAATTTTTTGGGAGGAGAGATTCAGCTTGATGCGGCCTTAGCGCGCCGTGCGGTTCAGCAACTGGCGGAACGACTGCAATTGTCTCTCGAACAAACGGCTGCCGGCATGGTGCGCATCAGTGAGGCGAAGATCACTGGCGCTATTCGCGAGATCTCGGTTGAACGAGGATTTCATCCCAAAGATTTTGCGCTTTTGGCTTTTGGCGGCGGCGGGGGTTTTGTGGCGGTAGGTGTGGCGCGAGAACTCGGCGTCCCCACAGTCATCATTCCGCCTGGTCCAGCGAATTTTTCGGCGCTGGGTATGTTAATGGTTGACGTTGTCCACGACTTTGCCCAGACCTCTGTGGCTGAGTTGCATACGGTAGAAGCGGCTGTGCTAAACGCCATGTACACAAGCTTGCTCCAGCGTGGGAGCGCCGCGCTGGAGCGCGATGGGTTCGAGCCAAAAAATCAGACGTTCGTCTGTTCTGCAGAACTTCGCTATCAAGGGCAAGAACATACAGTGAATGTCACGCTGAGAAGAAGTGATTTCACTTCTCCTGATGTTGCGCGTATTGCTGAAGATTTTCACGCTGCTCATCTGGTGCAGTATGGTCATCGCATGGATGATCCCGTTGAGATCGTCACGGTGCGGGTGAGCGCCATCGGCCTCTTGCCGCGTCCAGTTCTGCCTTTGCTCTCGGCTGGAACCGGGAAGAGCCAACAGGCGCGCAAAGGCGCTCACCCTGTGTACCGTTTAGAGCGTGGAGAGTATGAGGAGTACACTGTGTACGATCGCCGGCAGTTCCTGTGTGGAGATCGAGTAGAAGGACCGGCAATTATCGAAGATCCGAGTTCGACTACGGTCGTGCATGCAGAAGATGCGGTGACAGTCGGAAAGTATGGAGAATTGGTGATTACAGTTGGCAAATAGCATACGGCCCGCGCACTGCGTGCGCTTTATGGCATATAGCAGATAGCCCGCGCACTGCGTGCGCTCGATGGCCCGCTCCCTTTGGTCGCTTTATAGCATATAGCAGATGGCAAAAACTGTCTTGCCATAGAACGAGCGTAGCGAGTGAGCTATCAGCTATAGAGCGAGTGAAACGAGCGAGCTATCAGCCATACTTGAGGAGGGACAACTCATGAGCCCAGTCGATTCCATTACTATTGAAGTGATTCGTCACTATTTGCTTTCCGCCGCACGGGAGATGGCGCGGAATCTGA
>CAZUFQ010000945.1:0-2802 GCA_964618735.1 uncultured Enterobacteriaceae bacterium | reverse complement strand
GTAAAAAAGCTTATCCGTTCAGCCATCGACGATCTCCGCGAAGATCCTAGTCGAGGTTCAGAGTTAGTTGATGAGTTCGCTGACTATCGCTCCCTGAAGCCCAAACGCTACCGGATTATTTATCAAGTCAACGAGGCCGAAGCAGTGATAGAAATCTATCATGCGGGTCATCGCCGAGACGTATACGAAACTCTCCGAGCCTTGCTCTCGTCGTAGGACGGGCGACTGCTTTCCGGTCGAGCCCTCGCCCTTCGCTGGCTCGTCTTTCCGCCTACGGACACACGGTCGAATCAAACAGTGCTCCTTGGTCCCCACATTCCTCCCTCTCGTTGACCGGCACACAAACCTGCACCGCCCCCGTACACGACGCGCCTGCGTCGTCGGTGGTGGTAAAGCCAATATGATAGACGTGCCCATCGCCAGCCTCTCGACAGGCTCAGGGTGAACGGGAAAAGTGCTCCCACGAGGAAAAACCCGTTCGTGCTGAGCTTGTCGAAGCACGATAGCCTCTGCCTTGGGTACATCCATTTGCAATTTGCTCTAGATTCCCGCTTTCGCGGGAATGACGACTTTGCTTTTCCTTCGGTAAAGACCTACTTCTAAAAGGGGGGCGTCCCGCCAGCCTTTCGATTTCGCTCAGCATGGGCTGCAGGTAGAATTAATGAGACTGCTGTCTATCCCCGGCGGGCGTTCGCCAGCGTTATGCCGCTTGCCTTGTTCCTCAACGTTTCTGCCGATGCTGCGAGAGGCGCTGCTGATGCACCGTCTAGCGGGCGTGGAGCGTCACATGTGTCTCTCCGAGTTGCAGCTCCACTGCATTCTGCCGAATCTCCGCTACTTTATAACCTCCGACGGTGTCGCCTTCATGCGCCATGGTGAGCGGGCCGCCGTTCACCCGGAGAAAGGCGATGCGTCGCTCGGGGTCGCTTGACCACTGGAGAAGACTCAGCGTCGCGCCTGAGGCGCTGCTGCTTTCTCCCGCTTGTTGGTCTGGGCGACCAACTCCGAAGTTAGAGGCTTGGGAGGGGGGAGCAAGTGTTGGGCGATGTACTTCTGCATGCGCAGCAGTAATGGTGGGCATGGATGGAGTTGGGCTTACCGACGGTGTTGACGCTGTTCGGGTCTTTGTCGCCGCCTCCCGAGGCGTTGAGGGTGATGTCACAAATGGTGAGTGATGGATGACGGACGATTCTGTGGAACCTGCGTCTTCTTCCTCTCTCGCCGGTGAAATTGTTGACGGGAGCGCAGCTGCTGGCGTCACTGGTGTAGCTGATGTTGATTCCGACGGAGCCGGCGGCTGATTGTCTTGTCTGTCAAGAGAGCCTGCCGAAGATGTAGTCGTTTCCGTAGGTTGCCTCTCGGCGATCTGCACTTGTGAAGCGGGGCTTTCTGATGGACGTTTCTCTTCTTCCGTTGAACGTTTTAAGCCTGACGTCTCCTGAGAGGCGGGAATCGGGGTATTCGTTGCCCGCGTTTTTTCGGCTGTACTAGGAGAAGAGAGAGAAGCCACGGATTCAGGCGTGGTCGTGCGCGCATCTGAACGCCACCACATGATTCCTACTCCAGAGGCGAACCCAGCGACTACAAAAGCCAGAATACCAAGAACGCTCGCACTCGGTTTCCAACGTGATTGCGGGCGGCGCGCCGGGCGAGATCGGTAAATAGAGGGTTGCAACAGCCGCGAACGCGCATCAGCCTTGCGCGACTGCTGCTCCTCTTCGAGTTTGCGAAGGGCGTCAAGAATGGTGCTCATGAAGATTCCTCTGCTGATTGTCATACCCGTCTTGCGACGTCGCGCCGGACACTTGCGCTTCAGCTCCTCGGTTATCCTGAACAGGAACGTCCCCTGTTTTCAGGGTCGGTCGAGGATACTTGGCAATGGCGTTATAAAGCGTGATCATCGTTTGCGGACCAACGACGCCGTCCGGGGAGAGGCGTTTGCTTTTTTGGAAACGAGCGACGAGTTCTTGGGTGTGCTGATCGTAGATATCCGTACGGGCGTTTGCTGGAAGGCGCGCCTCCAAACCAGGCGCTTGCAATAAGAGCGTATGCAGCCGTTTGACTTGCTGCCCGATGCTGCCGACTGCTAGTGCGGGACCTACATTTTCGAAGTCTCTCCAGAAAAGGTGGGCTTTCCCAAGCCAGTGTTCGGTAAGCAACTGAAAGGGCACTTCATGTTCATGCGCTAAAAGAAGTCGACAATTTTTCTCGTTGACGCTCAGAAGGAGAACGAACCGCGGCTCGTGTTGCGCCGGTGTGGTCAGTTCTAGAATTGCTGGGAGATCGAGCAGCGACAGCAAACTCAGAGAGCCGTTGACTGGCGTATACTCCAAGCGACGCGCGTGAGCGATTGTGCCGAGGTTCATTGCTCCAGCTCGCCATTCTTCAGCCTTCAGCGGCGCGGCGCCCCAGACTCGAAGGAGGTTGTTCGCGGCTTGCACAGCGTTGTCTACTACAGAGGGCTGTTGGAGCTCTTGCAAGAACGCCTGCGCGGCGTTCGAGTCCTGAGTGGCGGCGACTGGCGGCGTTGGCGCTGTAGGAGCAACAGCTGGCTGAGGTGATGGCGCCGCAGGTTGTTCGGTCAATGCAGTTGTTAACTCTGTAGAAGCAGGAGGCGTTTCGACTTGTGGCTCCGTCTGGGGTTTCTCGACGGACGAGGAGGGCGTGCTCGCGGCGGAATTTGTGGACAGAGGCGTTGTGGGAGTTGGGGCGGCGTCTTTAGTAGGTTCAGCCGCTTGCGGTTGGGCGAGTAGCGGCTCTTCCGCTTTTTGCGAGGTCTTTCCTGCGAACGGACGGTGGGGT
>CAZUFQ010000944.1:0-2806 GCA_964618735.1 uncultured Enterobacteriaceae bacterium | reverse complement strand
TGTGTCTTATACACTATCTCTCTCCCCAATTCTTGGTGTGCTCTCCATATAGACGGCTCTTCGTACTGCGTGTCTGAGTACAGAGATCCTATGTTTCATACCTCCACTGCCCCGAGTTTCTGGGTCCGAGATCTTCCTCTTCGGCTCTGGCGGATTAACTAATTCCATGGGTCAGCACGATGCGCCTAACGTATAATGTAGAATGTATCTTTATCGCGAATGTTAAATTAGACAATCTTCGCTCGCGCCGTCACGACGACGGCCTCTATTGTTGACCGAAAAGGTCGATCCCCACTCTCACGAACCAATCCTGCAGCGACAGCGGCCGCAATGTCGTCGAACGAACCGCCGCGTTCTTGCATGGCGTTGCTGACTAGGCCCCCTTCACAAACCCCACGGCAAACGATTCTGCCGACGAGCTGGACGCCTCCAGCAGCGCTTGTCCAATTTCTTGGATAAAAGCCGGGCATTGGGCTGGGCGTCTCTACCAGGAAAAGCCGCCTCCACCTTGTTCTGATTGTCTTGAGTAGACCCTTTACGAAAAGAAAGGATACGCTAAGGTACAAATTTGTTGAGCTATGCAAACCAAGTCGAGACCGCGGGAGGCAAAGGTCACATTCCAGGGCGACGCTTGGTCGTTGTTGAGTAGGAGAGACAACCTCGATGTCACCCGGAAAGACCAAGGTCGCAATGACGCAAGAGGATCGGCTTCGTTCAGCGTACCGGACCGAAATGCGTCAACTCGTAACGCAACGCTTCCCTTACAGCCTGGGCCTTTTTCTTTTTTATAACGATATCGCTTGTCTCCTTGAACAACATTTCTTGCCTGAACGCGGCGTAGATCCGATCTCCGTAAGTCTCCTCTATCCTGTTATTGGAGCCGCCGCTTTTCTCATCCTCAAGCGTGCTCCACGTGCAACTATGGCGGTGATCAGCGTTACCCAGAATCTCTTCATTGCCATTATCTGTATCTACTATACACAATATCGTGGGGACGCCACCCTTCTCGCCGCTTCGTTGTTGTTGAACATGGCCGGATTCGCAGTCCTCGTTCCTTGCAGCCTTGGTCAGTATCTTCTCGCCTGTGCTTGGGTCGCCGTCGGCTATCCGTGGGCTCTCGGCTTCATCCCCATTCCCTCCATCGTCTTTAGCGCTAGGGCAGCAACTTCGTCTGGAGTCATGCTTGTAGGCGCAGTATCGACGATACCGACAATCTATAACTTTTTTGTGCTGTTCGCTGGCGCTTGCACCCTTTCGCTCGGTGTGTACTTGCTGGACTATCACCGCTTCACAGCCTACTGTCAAACTCTGCGCGCTCAACAAGCAGATGCTGCGAAGTCGGAGTTTCTCGCTACGGTCTCTCATGAACTCCGGACGCCGCTGAACATCATCATCGGCTACTCAAGTATCTTGCTCGAAGAATTCACTGACAAAACGTTTCCACAATTGCGCCCGGTACAGCGGATTCACGCCCAGTCGCTGGAATTATTGCATTTGATCCAAAACATGCTCGACCTCCATCGCCTCGAGGCCGGAGACATTGCTCTTGCGGTTGAGGAATTTCAGCTCACGGATTTGATGGATAGTCTGCATAGTAGTCTACCTTCCAACTGGACAAAACCAGGCGTGGAACTTCTGTGGCGTCTGCCTCCGACACAAATTGTGTTGCGGAGCGACCGACGCAAACTTGAAGTCGTGATGCGTAATCTCATCCATAACGCCCTGAAATTTACCGAAAGAGGAAACGTGACCGTTAGCGCAGGGTTGCAGTACGCCCAGAGCCTCTCCTTCCACGTCAAAGATACAGGCCCGGGCATTGCCCTGGAAGACCATAACCGCATCTTTGAGATGTTTCAACAAAGCGGCGGCAATGGGAATGGGCGCGGAGGAGGGGTAGGTATGGGTCTTTATATAGTCAAGAGATTCACAGAAGCGCTCGGCGGTTCCGTCCAGATAGAAAGTCAGCTTGGCGCTGGGTCCTGTTTCACAATTCTTCTCCCTCTTTCACTGTCAGCATGAACAGTCCCACGAGAACAACAATACTTTCCATCTCTCAGTACTCGAACCGGAATACGGGACGATGACAACTTCTTACTCAGACTGCCGCATGACGCTAAGGCCTTGAATCACTGGACCATAAGTCTCATGCGTTTCGATTAAGGGATATGCGCCATGCGACTGGTCTGCTCTTGTAAGCGTACGGCTTCTGCTACAATACCAGGAAGATGAAAAACACTTCGCGCCGTGTGCTTCGTCCCGCCGCCGTCTTCTGGCTGATTACCGCGCTATTGTTGTGGCAGGCGCCCCGGGCCCTAGCTCAAGAAACAGAGTCTCTTACCCTCACTGGCGTCGTCCAGCGCATCCTTGCTGCGCACCCATTGACCCAAGCCGCTCAAGCACGGGTTCAGACGGCCGTGGGCCTGGCGCGCCAGGCTCGGGCGTATGCGAATCCTTCTTTCACGTTCACTAACAACGACTTCACCTTTGAACGCACCTATGCGTTCTCCCAACCCCTGGAATGGCCTTTTAAGCGCGCCTATCGCATCGGCGTCGCCGAGTCTGAAAAACGCATAGCTGAAGTTGAGCAATATAGCATCCGTCAGGAACTTATCGCCGCCGCCCGTGAAGCGTTTTTGACTGCACTTCTGATGCAAGAAGATACTCATATCGCCGCAACGTTTGCTGAGGCGACCAAACGCTTACAGGCCGCCACAGAGAAACTCCTACAAGAAGGCGACATTGCCGAATTCGAAGCAATTAAGGCCCGGGTCGAAGCCGCCCGAGCAGACACCGACCTCCAGAAGAG
>CAZUFQ010000943.1:0-2843 GCA_964618735.1 uncultured Enterobacteriaceae bacterium | reverse complement strand
TGCGCAGTGGTACAGCGCGCGACGGTCTTACGATCTGGAAAGTGGCGGTGGTGGCCCGGGGGAAGTTCGAAACCAGGTTTGCCGCCACAAGACCAGGCCCCCGCCCCTTGGGGAAAAACCCCCAAACAGGCGGAAAAAACGGAAAAGGGCTCATGGCTGCAAATGTACCGAGCACCGAGGGATTTCACAAACTCCGGAGCGGCAATGGCACGACGAGTCGCTCCACGCATACCTCACTTCCCATTACCGTCCACAATGACCGGGCAACTTTCCTTCCCTCTATCAATGTCCGATAATGCCCCATTCAGTTAAATTCCCTCTCCTCTAAGTGGTTGATTTTGTTGGAGTCGACACACGGACTGTGACGCAGTCGAAAAGCGCTCAGTTTATGCGGCTGTTAGCACTCCTGTTAGCGGGCCTTTGGCCGAAAAGACAACACGGACGGAAGAAAAGTTTAGAGATGTTTTGTGAAACTGTGGAACATAACGCGTTCATGTTCGAATCCACAGATACTGTGCCTTGTTTCCTCACTAACTGGACTCTGTCTCCCCTCCCCTCTTACTTTTTGTTAGGATTTTCGCTGGGTCTCTTTCTCCGGCGATAACGAGGCGTTTAGTTTACCCAGGCAGACATGGTGTGCAGTCCTGCGTTGCTCCAGATTTCGTTGCGCCGAAACCAGGCACGGAAGAGCGCTTCGCCCTCGGGTGACAAGACGACCATAACGTTTTCTCCTGCTGCGTCCATCGTATACTTCTCTAGCAAGGAGAAGACGGAGCGTGGCTTGGAAGCGCTCCGGTTGGATAGGTTCACAGGTGCTCTCCAACAGATCGGCCAGGAACTGGCCTACCAGGTTGCGGCGTTCTTCCTCGCTGACCGTATGAGGCGTGGTGACATGGTTGGTCTTAGGCATGGGCGTACTATATCCCTTCTCGCGCGTAAGATGCAGGCTCCTTCTTCGGCGTTAGCAGCGGCATGCGGAGAAGCACTGTCACTGAAGCCATAAACTTTTTACTAATTATCCTTCTGGTCTGACATGTAGTCCCCACTTTTCCTCGTCGCCGATATTCATTGATCTCGAAATGCTGAACGATGATGGAACACATTTAACAAAAAATATCCTTTGCCCCCTTGTCATTATTATGCATTGTATCTGTAGTCACTGAGCGTCATGGTCGAACGCTACGAAGTCGGAGGGGTACACATTTCTTGCTTAGACAAAACAAATAGCAACTGTCGTCGGATGCCATCCTGTTTATATTCTAACGTAACTCTTTTTTCTTCGAGATGGAATTTTTCAAGACTAAATCTAGTAATAGTCTTCTAGCATTCTAGATTTTTTCCAGTATATATAGATTATTTCGAGCAATACAATTAAATTTTTTTTTTTTTATAGGAATTTTGGCAATTTTGTTACAACTTTAACTTTCTAGGAGATTGCTTCTTTGTTCCTAGATATGTTATAGAATATTTCTAGAATTTATCTAATAAGAGGTGTCGTCTATGGTGGTCGCTGTAACCAATCAAAAGGGCGGATGTGGTAAGACGACAACAGCGGTAAATCTTGCTGCCGGTCTCGCCTTGCTCAATCCATCAGAGAAAGTTCTCATCATTGATCTTGATCTACAGGGATCTGTTGCAAACTGTCTTAGTCTGACTTTACCATCGACTTTGCTTCCTATTGCAACGGCCTTGAAACAGAAACGACTTCCCGAGATTATTCAACCGACGAAGATTCCAGGATTTGAGGTAGCGCCTGGAGATCAATCTCTCGACGTTCCGGCACTCCAGAACGAACCACGGAGAGATTTTATTGTTCAACGCGCGTTGGCGTCAGTGCGGGATCTTTATAAGTGGATTATCCTCGATACTCCGCCAAATCTGGAAATTATCACCTGTAATGCGATTGTGGCTGCTGATTTCTTAGTGATTCCTTGTGATGTAGACCGTGAATCGCTCGGGGGGTTAAAACATACTATCGAGATTGCCAACGTTTACTTAGAAGATCGACCGGAAATTGACCCAGCCGCATTTTGCCGCATCTTGATCACGATGTATGACAATCGAGATCAGGTTGTAAACAGCTGGTTTGAACAAATGATTGAGCCGTTAGGTCCTCAGTTGTTCAAAACGAGAATTAAAAGAGCCACGGCGATGAAGAAAGCCCGCGCCAACGGACTCGCTATCTTCCAGTATGCCGATCAGAATCCCCATGCCCGGACAATAGCCGAGGAATTCACGACTCTAGTGCACGAGGTAGAGCATCATGCGCGAACAAATTTCCACTCCCATGCCAATGCCAACGCTGCAACGGCTTAGCCCCGCAGAAAAAGCTCGCCAACGTCGGGAGGAAGAGGGACTTTCTAGCATTGAAGAGCCCAAAGAAGCGGATGTTACTCCTACTCATCACACTGCTTTGCTGAGTAGTCGAGCGAAGAGGCTCCCGAGCACGAACATGTCTGCAGATGCATTCTTCGTTAAGGTAGGCACACGACTTCCTCCGGATTTAGTTGAATGGCTCAAGCAGCAAGTACAGGGGTATCGCAGACGTAATCCACATGCCCCGCGCTTAACCATTGAGGAACTACTCCGGATCGCCATTGTCGATTTACGAGCACGAGGACCAGTGGATAGAACAGTGGCGCGCTACCGGGCAACGGTCTCCGCATCATAAAAGCATAGTAATTTACTAGAAAGTTTCTAGAAAATTTCTTCCAATCAAGGGATTGGTCCTAAAGAGGAGAGACGCGCAATGAATGAAATATCAACCAGCGAAGACACGGTACCCTCAGCAAAAATTGGCCGCTTAGAAGAGGTCAATGGACACCGCCGCTTGACTGGAAAAC
>CAZUFQ010000942.1:0-2844 GCA_964618735.1 uncultured Enterobacteriaceae bacterium | reverse complement strand
GTGGCTGTTGATCTTAAAGCTCCCGAAGGGCTGGCGATTGTCCAGAAGCTGATCGAAAAGGCGGATGTGCTGGTGCACAACTTCCGTCCTGGCGCCGCCGAACGCATCGGCCTCGGCGAAAACGCAGTGCGCGCGATACGGCAAGATATCGTGTACGTATCTATCAGTGGGTTTGGCGATAGCGGCCCCTATGCCGGTCAGCGCGCTTATGATCCAGTCATTCAGGCGTTGTCTTGCTTGGCGGAAATCCAAACGGATAGAGAGACTGGCCGCCCGCGGATGGTGCGAACTATTATCGCGGACAAAACCACGGCCTTGACTGCGGCCCAAGCGATCACGGCGGCGTTGTTCGCAAGGGAGCGGTCTGGACAAGGTCAACACGTGCGGATCGCGATGTTAGACGCAATGATTGCTTATCTGTGGCCCGAGGGAATGCCAAGTCTCACCTTCGTGGATGATGAACGAGACCCCTCCGAGGGTGAAATCGGGCCGGATCTGGTGTTCGCCACGCAGGACCGCTACATTACCGCGGCCGCGCTGTCGGATGACGAATGGGCCGGCATGTGCCGGGCGCTGAATCGGCAGGATCTCATTGACGACGCCCGGTTCAACACTGCGGGCGCCCGCTCTCACAATGCCGTGGAGCGCCGCGGGATCATGGCCGCCGAGCTGGAGAAATGGCTCGCGAAGGAAATCTTGCCCCGCCTGCTCGACAACGATGTCCCAGCTGCTCCTGTCCTGAGCCGCTTTGAACTTCTCCAAGACGGTCAAGTCCAGGCTAATCACATCCTCGAAGAACATCAAAGCCCAGTGTTTGGGCGAGTGCGACAGCCGCGCCCCGCAGCTCAATTTGATCGCACTCCCGCGCAAATCCGCGAGCTAGCGCCTCTGCTCGGAGCCGACAACGCCTCCATTCTCAGCGAGCTGGGATATAACAGGAACGATATTACTCGCCTTAAACGCGAACACATCATACACGAGCAACTTGCCGATACAGCGAGAAAGTGACTTCAACAGGCCTAACAAAATACAACGTCAGCATACGCTCGTTAACATCTTCGCGCCCCGCTGAGGAGCCGAAGAGAAAGGAAGTTACAGTGGATAAAATGAATCCAGTCGCGGTGGTGACCGGTGTAGGGCCAGGCACGGGCGCGGCTATTGCTCGCCGTTTCGCGCACGGGGGGTACACCGTCGCGATGCTTGCGCGTGATCGCAACCGTCTCGCTTTGCTGGAACAAGAGATTGCATACGCCCGCGCTTATCCATGCGACGTCGCCGATGAAGCGCAACTTGACGCTACTCTAGAGAAGATTCGTGCGGATCTCGGAGCTCCGAAAGTACTGGTCCATAATGCTGTAGGCGGCGCGTTCGGAAATTTTCTGGAAATCGATCCCCAGGTGCTGAACCGTAATTTTCAAGTCAATACGATGGCGCTACTCTATCTAGCCCGACGACTGGCGCCGGCTATGGTTGCTACAGGAGAAGGGGCCATTATCGCCACTGGCAATACTTCAGCATTCCGCGGCAAAGCGAACTTTGCGGGATTTGCGCCGACCAAGGCGGCGCAGCGGATTCTCGCGGAAGCGATGGCTCGCGAACTCGGACCGAAAGGGGTGCACGTCGCTTATGTAATGATCGATGCGGTCATAGATCTGGAATGGACGCGTAAGCGGTGGCCGAACGCCTCTGATGACTTTTTCATCAGGCCTGCCGCCATCGCCGAAGAAGTCTGGCGCGTCACCCATCAAGACCGGAGCGCATGGTCCTTCAACGTCGAACTCCGACCGTTTGGCGAGACGTGGTGAGTGGTCTACTCTGTAAATTTTCAATCAGGTTGCATGAACATCGGCCAATCCAACTGAGGAGGGATCATGAGCGAGCTGCGGATTTTCTCGTACCTACCCAACCCACGCATTTGGAAAGCGACGATTGCCGCGCGTCTGTGTGGCGTCGACGTGGAAGTAAGAGGGACCTCACCAAAGGAACTTGCCTCTTGGTTGTGGGATTTTGACGCACGACCGCTCTCAAGCGACGAACTCGCGATCTCGCCGGACGTGCAAGTGGGGAAGGTCGGCTTCCAGGGGACGCGTCTTCATAAGACCAGCGCCTTTCTGGAAGCGCACCCCTTCGGCGCTGTGCCAGCCGCGTTCAGCCCGGATGGCAAGATTGGCATTTTCGAATCGAATAGCATTATGCGCGCTGTCGCCCGCCTTGGTGAAAGCGAATTCCCGTTGTACGGAAGCGACGCCTATGAAGCGTCACGGATAGACAGCTTTCTGGACGCGAGTCTGGTGTTCGCGCGTGACGCGCAAATTTACCTGTTGTCTTTGATGAACGGAACCGTCACGCCTGAAACGCACGCGCGAGCTCGCGATGGGTTCGCGGTCTATGCTGCTGGCGTCAATCAAGCTTTATCGCCTGATCGCGAGTTCCTCGTCGGTGACACTGTCACAATAGCGGATATTTGCTTCGTTGCTGAATTGTGCTTGTTCTTTAATGAAAAGAAGAGTGCTGGAAAACTTGAGAAGCAAGGGCTCACTCCAGTTTTACACGCTGAGGTTGAGAGTGAGTTTCCCCGCACCTTCGCCCATTTCGCGAGACTGCGCACGCATCCGGCCTTCGCTCCTGATGTCGAGCCGTATTTGCAGAAATTTGCAGCAGCGGAATGAGCTGAGGCGGAATGAGGTTGCGCCCTGACAAATTCACACTGATAGGAGATACCGAGAGGAGTCTTTTTCTCCTCTCCCTTGAGGGGAGAAGACACAGGAGAGGGGGATCGCTGTACACATCCCCTCACCCTAGCCCTCGCCCCAAGGGGCAATGGCATGAAGTTAAGGGGTGGAT
>CAZUFQ010000941.1:0-2847 GCA_964618735.1 uncultured Enterobacteriaceae bacterium | reverse complement strand
GCAGAAGTGCTGCGTCTGCTGCCTAGCCACTTTACAGGGATTCGGGGACTTGACCTTCCAGAACACGACCGGGGTGCCGTGTGCGTCACGGCGGATGCGCCCGCCGATGGCCTGCACTTGGCGGAAGGTTGCCCAATACGGCGAGGCGCAGGGCTGGGCGGCCAGGAGCCAGACATTGACGCCGCGATACGGCTGTTGACTGTACAGATTCTTGGGGAGCGCGCCGCCGGACCAGGGGCGATGCCACGGCGCCACGCCATCTTGTAAGCGAGCGCAAATGCGAGCGGTGATGCATTCGTAGATGTTCATGATCTATCCTTTCCTTAGGGGTGAAACCGGCTCCTGCAGGAGCCGGATGGGTGCTGCTTATGGTTAGCCGTTGACGGCGACCGCTTCCGGGCTCGGCGCGGGGGATGGTGTCCGGAGCGCGGCTTGTTCCTGCAATACTGCCTGGTACTGGTGGAGCGCGTACCGGTAGCGTTGTTCTTCCCGTTTGGTCCACGGCGTCGTGCGCTCCAAACGGTCCAAGAGAGCATCTAGGGTGGATTTCTCATGTTCCAGTGTCAGATAGCGTCGATGGGCGGCCAGGAGTGGGCCCAGGGAAGCCGGATGCACCTGATACGAGGGACAACCGGTGTGGGGTTGTCCGATGGCGGTGGTTCCTACCCAGGAACGGAGAATGAGATCGCCGTCCGGAAAGGCGGCCCACTCTCGTCCCCAGTGCCACGAATGGGGATAGGCCGGATGTTGTGGCAGACGGGCGCAAGCAGTAAAGCGGACACAGTTGTCGCAGGTGGGCCAGAAGGTGGAACTGACCAGTTTGCCTTCAAGGTTGCCAGTGCTCATAGAATCCTCTTTGCTATGGTGTGAGGCGACGCCCCACACCAGTGATGGGTGTGAGAGCTATGTGGCTGCGGGGTGTTGAGCGGTCAGCCCTAGCTGACCACTGGGAAAAGGCGACGTGTTGTGGAATGGAGTGTTGATCGCAACAGGTTAGGTCCGCCATGGCGTCGGATGGGAGAGGCCCCCGGCCTCTTGGAACGAATACCAATGCGTCTCATCCCCGATGATGAGGTGGTCTAAGAGACGAATGCCGAGGGCTTCCCCAACCATGGCGAGCCGGGTGGTGATGTCGCGATCTTCCGCCGAGGGAGTGGGGTCGGCACTCGGATGGTTATGCCCAATAATCAAGGCAGCCGCATTCGCCAGAATGGCGGCCTTAAAAACTTCCCTGGGATGAACAATCGATGTGGTCAGACTTCCGACACTCACGGTATGGATGCCAATGATACGGTTTTTCGCATTCAGGAAGAGCGCAACGAGATGCTCACGATCTACATTATGGAGATAGGCGTTCAGGATGCGTACCGCTTCCGTGGGGTCGCTGATGCGCGGGCGCTCGAGTTGGGAGAGGCTGCCCTCACGCACCAGGGCCACACGATAGACCGGGATCCGGTAGTGGGAAAGGTGAGGATCTCCTGTGCTGTGTGCTGTGTGACTCATATGGTCCTCCTTGACGCACGAGGGTAGGGGGCCTACCCTCGCTGTTGGTTATTACCCTGTAGGGTGTTAATCACGAGGAGATCGGCGGCGTGCTTGCTGGCTGACGCCGGTCTCCGGCGGCGTTTGTCGGACAGGGAACAGAGTCGACCTTCTGTGGGGTAACCGTTACCGTGAGTTTGATTGACGCTCCCACGTTCAAAGCCTACTCAGCGACCCTTTCGGCTTGGGCTCTCGGCAGCCCGTACCCACTGTGAGCGGTTAGCGTTTCCAACCAGTGGGCTATGTCGTTGCTGACAGGGGGTGCGCGTGCATGTGGCATACAGACTCCGCCTTAAAAAAAGGCGTCTTTCTTTGAGCCCCTCTTCACTGGGGTCAGAGAGGGGCGAAAAGAAAAAGGAATGCGTAGCCACCGCTAACGTGGAGGCGCAGGCCGACCGGATGCAGGCCAGTGCCAGGCGCGAGAGGCGTTGGGATGCCACGTGACGCGCCTGGCGCGCCCGCCTGCAGGGCGGACCAGCAAAGGGGAGGGCGCTCGGAGCGAGTGTCAGTGAGGTCGGGCCGGTATAAATGGCCGGGATGCAGCGAGGTCAGGACGTACTGCGACGAAGCGAAGGCGTGTACGGAGCGGACAACGTCGTCCCGTTGACGAGCGCAGTCCGGGTCTACGGACCCCTACCTTATTTGTAAGTGGGGAATGTGTTCGGGCGCGTTGAGCGCCTGATCACGTGCGGAGGACTTAATGAGAAAGCTGCCTTCGTCTGTCGGAAGACTAGAGGAAGGCCACCGAGAGGGAAGGATGACGAGGAGACCGCCACCTCGAAGGCAGATTGTTGCACATGGACACGTGCCGTATGACAGCTGCTGTAGCGACTGATAACCGCAAATCTGTCAAAATAGGAAGGACCCCCAACACTGCGGTAGATGCCGCACTCAGTCGTGCTGCTCCTGCGATAGCCTGGCTGAAGAGCCGAGTTCCTCTTGTTGACAAAGAATGCGCAAGAGTACCACCGTCGCGAGCGTCTCCACGAGCGCATGATACGCAAACGACCACGTCTCTTCTCTCACTGCAGCTTCCAAGCTCCGCTCCATCAACTGCCGCACCACCACCGCGAGTTCCATACGGCTTCCTCCTTGCAGCTGCGAGACGAGCAGCATTCGGCGGCGCTTTGCCGCAGAGCGTCCCTTACCTTGTGCGCTAGGGCCACAAGACAAAAAGCCCTTTGTGCCACCAGACGGCCCCAGGTGCGTTTGTCTCTGCTATCGTTTCGCCTCCACCACAACAGCCTCCTCGTAAGCGACAAATCAGCGGCGTTATTGACGGAGCCGATCAAGATCCGAGCGGAG
>CAZUFQ010000940.1:0-2851 GCA_964618735.1 uncultured Enterobacteriaceae bacterium | reverse complement strand
CGCATTGGAGCACCACCTGTCTTAACTCGAAGATTTCGTAGTCGGCCATGTTTTGTTTCTCTCCTGTTTAAAGAAGCCCATAGCTGTAAGAGCATACTTTATTGCAGGCTGGCGATCGCGTTAAGGATGTCCGAGTTTACCGCTTTGTCCCTCCAGCGCCTCGCTCGGCATTGACTATTTCTTATTGACGTCCGGCGCGCGGTTGATTTTTCTGAAATTTCGGAATCGCCGGGTCAAGACAATCCCATGGTTGTGCACTGCCAATCCAAACGTCCGCCTCCGCCCTAAACCAATTCGGGTCATCCAAGCTGGCCGCCTTTATCCCGATGAATTCTGGCCGAGCCGAACTCGATGCAAATAACGGGGCGCCGCACCGCCCGCAAAACTCTCGGGTCGCGATACTGCCGCTTTCGGCCATCTTCTCGAAGTGTTTTGCCTTTCCCCTTGTCACGCGGACGGTGCTTGTCGCCATGATTAAAGTTGGCGAGTACGCGCCGCCGCTGGCAATTTGACAATCGCGACAATGACAATTGAGCATACGGAGCGGCGCTTCTGAACATTCGTATCTGACGGCTCCGCAAGCGCATCCTCCGCTGAATGGAATTTTCATCGTGCTCGCTTCCAAGGCCTAGCACTCCCAAGATGCCCGACTGGGACTTTTCCTGTTCACCTAAAACCGTGAGCGGGCGGTGATACAGTGGAGAGACATATTAGTCACCCTGCGTGAATTGTATGACCAACTCCGAACCCTGCCCATATGGCTCTCCTGCATATCCGCCCCACTGCTGAAGGACCCGAAAGCCCTGACTGATAATCAACTGCGCGAACTCTTCAGGATAGTAGCACCGCATAGCGATTCTCAACACCGCTTCATCGACCAGCGCTTCGTTTTGGTAGCGGCGGTAGATCAACTCGGGGTATAGAATCATCTTGGTGGGGTCCATACGAGGACGGCGGTCATGACAGGTGACCCGTCCTCCCTCGACGGCAATCTCCCAGCACAACTGCTCCTGCTCCGTGCGCCACTCCCCACATAATGTCTCTGGATCGCTTTTAGGACGAAAGACATTCAAGATACAGCTCCCTCCGGGAGCCAAGTGGGACCGGATACACTGAAATACTCCACTCACCGCCTCATCCGTCTCTAGGTTCTGGAGCACGCGATAGGGAGCAATGATTAAATCAAACGTCTGGTTCAGCGCAAAGTTCGTGATGTCCTGCACTGCCACTTGAGCTTTGCTCGCCGCAATCCCTGCCGCTTCCAGTTTCCTGCGACAAACCGCAATCATCGCTTCAGAGAGATCGAGCCCATGGATGTAGCCACACTCTTCCGCCAACGACATTAAGACACGCCCGGTGCCACAGCCCAACTCCAGCACCTGCGCCGTAGGGGAGGGAAGAAGTCCCTTATAGAAGGGCACATCGGCGGGAGTGTCTGGACTCAGGTCGTAGTACCGTGCGGCTCGCGCCCGAGTATCAGTTGCCATTGTTATCTCTCCGGATAGCTATAGTTAGCTGTGAGTTCCTCACATCTCTTCCAAAGTGAGGGGCCGTGGTTGCTTGCCGTCCACGTCGGTAAACTCATATTCTTTAGCCAGTGCAGCCGCAATTAACACTTGCCCGCTTTTTTGCAAGACGTTTGGGTCGGCTGCCAGTGCAGCTACTGCACGTCCAATGAACTGAGGCGATTCTGAGTTGCTGAGATCGAAGGTCTCAGCTGCGGTAAGCACCGCTTCGGTCCTCACCAATCCCGGGTAGAGGGAGACTACAGCTACGTTATAGGGATGCAGCTCGTGCGCCATGTCGGCGGTCAGCTTGTCGGTTGCGGCCTTAGAGACGCCGTAGGCCGTATTGCCGAGGTACTTTTGCGCTGCCTAGAAGGAGATATTAACGATGAGGCCGTGGCCTTGGGCTACCATAAGCGGCGCCACAAGCTGACTGGTTACATAATGCGCACGCACGCCGCTCTGGAACATTGCGTCCCACCGCCAACGAGGTTGGAGCCAAAAGGGGCGGGACCAAGTGAACTCTCCGTTCTCTACTATGCGCTCATACCCGCCCCAGACGTTGTTAACTAAGATATCGAAGCGCTTATGAGGGTCTACCACCTGGCGCAAGACTGCTTCTACGTCTGCATCTTTACAATGATCGCAGCGCAAGGGAATAACATTCTTTGATGGAGGCGCTGTCTGGTCAGCCGTACGAGCAGTGAAGTAAACCGTAGCGCCAGCCTCAGCGAGTCCCTGTACGATGCCTTTCCCAACCCCGCGGCTGCCGCCTGTGACGAGTGCGATTTTTCCATCGAGCTGGGTCATATGCTTGTCTACTCCACTCTACTTGCAAGCCGCAGACTAACAGCGCCGCGGGCCGCCCAAGCCGAGACTATCCCTTCACCACGGCAAGTATAAAGCCATCATAGCCTTTACTGCCGACCGTTTGGATGGCAGTGGCGCTTACTCTTGGCTCCGCCGCCAGCAGTTCACAGAAGCGACGTATTCCGCGAATGCTCGGGTCGGTACTGGTGGGGTCGATTACTCCTCCGTTGCGCACCACGTTGTCGGCAACAAGCACCGTACCCGGACCAGAGAATTTAAGCGCCCACGCAAGATAGTCGGGGTTACTCGGTTTGTCAGCATCGATGAAGATCAAATCAAAGGGAGCAATCCCTTCTTGGGCCAGAAGCGGCAATGTTTCCGTCGCCTTGCCGACGCGGAGATCAACCACAGCAGACAGGCCTGCCCATGCTATGTTGCGGCTTGCCACTGCCGCATACTCGGGCTTTGCCTCTAACGTTATCAGTCGCCCATCTTGGGGTAGTTCCCGAACCAACCCAATCTTTCCTTAACCCCCC
>CAZUFQ010000939.1:0-2854 GCA_964618735.1 uncultured Enterobacteriaceae bacterium | reverse complement strand
ATCAGCAATGCCGTGAAGTTTACGGACTCTGGCAGCGTCGACGTAAACGCCTATCTCAGTAAGGGCGGAGTAGAAATCACTGTTGCCGATACCGGGATCGGCATTGCGCCGGAGGCGTTTCCTTCCCTCTTCGAGCCTTTCCGTCAAGGGGACGGATCGATGACCCGCCGTTATGAGGGCGTGGGATTAGGACTCTACGTTGTAAAGCAACTTCTGGACCTGTTAGGAGGGACGATCGCTATTGAAAGTCAACTGGGACATGGCACGCTCGTCCGTGTGTGGATTCCCACCGTATATGAAGCGGAAACGCGCTCCTCTTCAC
Organism: uncultured Enterobacteriaceae bacterium; assembly: GCA_964618735.1. GTDB lineage: Bacteria > Desulfobacterota > Binatia > Bin18 > Bin18 > SYOC01. Next base: position 2,532 of record CAZUFQ010000939.1, on the reverse strand, counting down.
TTCCGCTGAACGGCCATTGAAGCGTCGTGTTTTGTGATGTGGAGATCAAGGTCTGTTTGTAAAAAAAGCAAGAAAGGATACATGTGGCGACGATTTTAGTAGTAGATGATCATCCGACGAATCGCGAGTTCCTCGTCACCCTATTGGGATACGCTGGCCACCGCTTACTCGAAGCTGCTGATGGGGCGGAGGCGCTAGAGGTGGTGCGGGCCGAGCGTCCTGATCTGGTCGTCGTTGACTTGGTCATGTCGACCATGGACGGTTATGAATTCGTGCGTCAACTGCGCACCGACCCCACTATTGCCCACACGCGAGTTATGTTCTGGACGGCTGCCTACCAGCAGTCGGAGGCGTGGAATTTGGCGCAGTCTTGTGGAGTACAGCATATTCTCACCAAACCGACTGAGCCCGAGGCGGTGCTCAAGACTGTAGCCGAAGCCCTTACTTCCGGCGTTCCTTTCGACCAGCCATTCTCCTCCGAAAAGTTTCATGAAGATCACCTGCAGATGCTCACCGACAAACTCTTCACGCAAGTGCAAGCCCTGGAGTGCGAAGTAGAGAAGCGCAAACAAGCGGAGGAAATGCTCCAGCAAACCAACAAAGCTCTGGAGGTCCGTGTACAGGAACGGACCGCGGAGTTGGAGCAAGTTAACCGGGAACTGCAAGCTGATATTGTCGCACGCATCCAGGCGGATGAAGCGCGTCGAGAAAGCGAAGAACGATATCGGATCATTACTCAGGCCCTCTCTGATTACGCCTTTTGTTTCCGCGTCGACATGGCTGGGGCAGTCGAGATCGAATGGTTAACAGACAGTTTTACCAAGACAACTGGTTATACATTTGAGGAGTTGAAACCAAAGCCTTTCAGTTTGTATGTTCACCCCGACGATATCGCGCGGGTTTCTCAAATTCAGTGGATGATGAAATCTGAGGGGCCTATTGTCACCGAATTTCGTATCATTACCAAAGGAGGCGACCTTCGTTGGGTTCGTTCTTATATCCAAAAGGTACCGGATAAGGAAGGACGCTTTGTACGAGTCTATGGTGCAGCCCAGGATATTACCGCCAGGAAGCGAGCTGAAGAGAAATTTGCTGGGCTTTTAGAGTCCGCTCCAGACGCCATGGTGATTGTCAACAAACAGGGTGAAATTGTCCTGATCAACTCGCAGACGCAACAACTCTTTGGTTACATCCATGACGAGTTGTTAGGCAAGCCGGTCGAGGTCCTCGTGCCTAAGCGCTTCCAAATCAATCATGCTGAGCATCGCGTCAACTATTTTATGGAACCTCACGTACGGCTGATGGGCGCAGGTATGGAATTATATGGGTTGCGCAAAGACGGTTCGGAATTTCCTGTCGAGATTAGTCTCAGTCCGTTAGAAACAGAAGAAGGCCGTCTCGTATCGAGTACTATTCGCGACGTGACCTCGCGCAAACGGGCGGAAGAGGCCTTGCGAGCGAGTGAGAGCAAGTACCGGCTCTTGGTCGAACAAGCCTCCGATGGGATCTGCATCGTAGACCGACATGGACACTTTGTAGAAGTCAATCCAAGCCTCTGTGACATGTTAGGCTATAATAGAATAGATCTCATGCGTCTTACCATTGAAGCGATTATTCCGCCAGAAGATGTTCACTTAAGTCCGCTACGGTATAATAAACAGCAACCTGCAAAAAAAACCATACTGCGAGAACACCGACTCCGTCGCAAGGATGGATCTCTCTTCTCTGTGGAAATCAGCGCGCGGAGATTGACGGAGGCGTGTACCCAAGCAACCATCCGAGACATTACGGAACGCAAACAGTTAGAGGCGCAACTCGCCTTGGCCCGCAAGCTAGAGTCTATCGGGCAGCTCGCCGCCGGCATTGCCCATGAGCTCAACACGCCCTTGCAGTATGTGGGCGACAATGTCCAGTTTTTGCAGGACGCCTACAAAGGATTGGGGCTACTGCTGCAGAAGCATGAGCGGTTGCTAGAGGCGGCCACGAGTGGGGCGGTTCCTGCTGCGTTGCTAGAGGAGGTCCAGGCTACGGCCAGCACTCCCTACAATCAGTATTTAGTGAGAGAAATTCCCAAAGCGACCGAGCAATCGATGCAAGGGGTCGAGCATGTCAGCAAAATCGTGTGTGCTTTAAGAGAATTCTCGCATCCGGGCAGCGAGGAGAAGAGCGTGATCGACCTCAACAGAGCGATCACGACGACGATCACCATCAGTCGCAATGTGTGGAAGTATGTGGCCGACGTCGTCACCGAGTTCGATCCCCATTTACCTCCAGTCCCTGGATTTCCTGGAGAATTGAATCAAGCGATTCTCAACCTTATCGTGAACGCCGCCCATGCGATTGAAGAGGTTGTGAACGACGACAGCACAAAGAAAGGAACCATCACCATCAGCACCAAGCACGCAGACGACTGGGCCACTGTTCGCATCCATGACACCGGCCCGGGCATTCCCGAGGCGATCCGCTCGCGCATTTTTGATCCGTTCTTCACCACGAAAAAAGTGGGCAAAGGCACGGGGCAAGGCCTGGCTA
>CAZUFQ010000938.1:0-2857 GCA_964618735.1 uncultured Enterobacteriaceae bacterium | reverse complement strand
AAAGGCCAGGGCGGTGGGCATGAGCATAGCGAGGAACGACCCGACATACGGCACGAAGCGCAGGAAGGCGGCAGTAACACCCCAAAGGATGGCATACGGCACACCGATCCAATACAACGCTACCGTAACAACGAGCCCAAACCCGGCGTTGATGGCTGACTGGGTGAGTAAGAAGCGGCTAATGCGCTGGCCAGCTTCATCGAGCGTTCGGGTCGTAACGGTCACTCGTCCTTGGCCTACCAATCGAATGAAACGATTGCGGAGGTCCTCACGCTGCAGCAACATAAAGATCGTCAAGACAAGGACGATACCCGCCGTCGTGAGCGGCCCGAAGACAGGCGTGATCAGCCTCTGGAATCGTTCGACATCGGTAGGTTCGCTCGGGACGATGAGCACCGGCTGGACATTCTTCTGCACGGTGAGGGCCTGCTCGTCCACTGGTTTACGGCCTTGCTGTGCGTTCTCCACTTCTTGTTTGTCGAGTTCGTGACTGACCTCGGCGACGGTTTTTTCAATGTCAGTGATCGCCCCCGTGCGGCTGGCGCGCAACGTGGCAAACTTGTGCTTAATCGTGTCAGAATACCGCGGCATCTGGGCCGCCAGGTCCCGAAATTGACGGTTGAACACATATCCCAACCCGCCGACGACTCCCAGCGTACATACCATGACGAGGGTAACCGCTACCACCCGGGGCAGGCGATGGCGTTCCAGGGCGGTGACGAGGGGAGTGAGGATAAAGGTCAGCATGACCGCGAGCGCCAGAGGAACGATGACCTCCTGGCCGCGGGAGCCGAGCGTGACGAGCAGGGCAAAGGTCGCCACGTACATCAGGGGTGTCGGTGCTTCAAAGAGGGACGCCCAGAAAGAAGTCGGCATAGATTGTCTTTCACACCTCCAACGAACGTAGGTGAGGAGTTTCACCTAGAGGAACGCTTGGCTCCGAGCAAGCCTACACGGGTCCATGGCAGAGAAGTTCCATAGAGAGCGAGATTAATGCAAAACCCCCAATAGCCCTAGCTGTACAATCAGACCAAACAGTACCCCGAGCAATCAGAGTAGAAGTCTTTGAGTTATGATAAATATCGCCTTTCCTTGAGCCCCCGTGATGAGCGGACCCAACAGAGGAGGGACGCAAAAGCCATACCAACTCCACATGTTGTCTCTACGGCCGAGAGTAAGTACGAGGCGCCCTGTGGACAGTACAGAAGACCCCCTTGAGATAGTTCTCCTTTATGGTGGGCGCCTTGTAATAGTTGGGTCTGTGGCCGAACTCGATACATCATTGTTGCGAAAAGAGAGAATCTGGGGAATTGCCGGGGAACAGTATGTAAACACCCGTAGGACATTGTCAACTTATTTGCACTGATACCAGCTCCACATAAAGAGATAGAGGAGTAATCGCACAGCTGAGGAGCAAGCCCCCTAAGGGAGAGAGCAAAGGAAGTCAGAAGCAAGGGGGAGCTGACTCGTAGCAAATTGCCGCGGTGCAAGCCACAGTCAAATAGTTCAAAACATCTCCCCGTTGGCGTAGCGTGGTCACCGCCGTTAAGAGGCGTTCGGCGAATGGACTGCCCACCGCACTCTGCGCACTAAAACTGTGCCGCCCCCACAGATGTCCGCAATGTCTTGGTAGATGTCGTTGGCTGGGTGCGCCATAACACTTTCTCCTTACCTTGTTTCCCGTCCGCTGCGGCGTCAGGTCAAGCGCCTCGACTTTGGTTGTGTCCGAGGCGAGCACCGCCCCACCCAAGATAACCAACCCGCCAGCCACGATGCCACTTATGATTGGCCAGCTGCATTATGAACCCCCTATACGACCTCGCCTTTTGTCTAACTGCCAGTGAGGTGGGTCACGCGCTTCACGCTACCCTACTGCCGAGTGGCGCAATCCTTCCTTTGCCTATTGTTTTTTCTCTGGGATTTCTCTGGCATGCCACTTGCTCGCTTTCTCTGGCTACTCTGGTCTTTACAGAAGGGACTAGTCCATATGGATGTTATCGCACTACTCAAAAATGATCATAAAATGGTGAAACAGCTGTTCAAGGAATTCGCAGGCCTGAGCGGCAATCGCACGGCGCAGAGGAAAACGGCCCTCGTTGAGCAGATTCGCCACGCACTCACCGTTCATGCGCAACTAGAAGAAGACTTCGTGTATCCTGCTTTCAAAGAACACCGTACGATGAAAGATCTCGTGAGTGAAGCGTTGGAAGAACATCACGTCGTAAGGATGTTCTTGTCCGAACTGCACGAGATCCAGCCAGACGACGAGCAGTATGATGCTAAAGTGAAGGTACTGAATGAGTACCTCATGCACCACGTCAGAGAGGAAGAAAAAGAGATCTTTCCCCAGGCGGAGAAACGGGTGTCCGCTGCGCGTCTCGCGGCGCTTGGGGAGGAAGTAGAAACGCGGCGCAGTGAACTCATGGGAGAAGGGCAAGATAGGAAAGAAGCCGACGTAGAAGTAGACAAGCAGGAGAAGAAATTGAAACGCGACGCGCGACGAGCAGCCTGACCAGGCGCTGTCAAAATTTGCGCTGCTGGTGCTGAGTGGGAAGTGAACAGGAGGAAATGTCCCATCTCGTGTTCCGTTGCATCCCAAATCCGCGCAAGATCGCCTCCCCACCTTGAGTGGTGTCACAACGTCCTGAGAGCTGGGAAGACCTTCTTCGACCTTTGCCGAGAATCCCGTGACCCTGCTCTCCCGTGCCCTGGGCGAAGGGCAGATGAGCCTCAGGGTTCGAGCGCGCGCGGGCCGCAGGTTACGTTGCGTTGTTCGACCCGGTCGACGCTCCTTGCTGGGAGGAAGGAGCAAAACTCTGGACTGGACACGTGGAGAGTAATTAAGGAGAAGATTGGG
>CAZUFQ010000937.1:2517-2859 GCA_964618735.1 uncultured Enterobacteriaceae bacterium | reverse complement strand
GCAAAGGTGTAAGCTTCTTGTTCAAAGCTCTCCTTGCCATAGCCCATTGGAATCGTTTCCAGCGCATAGTTGACGATGAAGTTCTCGGAGCCAAGCTCCCGGTACTGCCGAACGTGAATCATTTCGTGCACTAGGGTATCAATCGCGGAGGTGAGCGTCGGCGGGAGTCCTCCGCTGAGCATATGGGTCAGGGTCACTGTCGGCCCCGTGGCCGCTACGAGCGCGTCAAAATAGTCTTTCTTCATGACAATCACAGGACCGAGCGTAATCGCAGCGGCCCAGTCTTTGAGGTACATGTCCGCATCGGGATCTTCATCAGATATAATCTTGATGCCCTGTACA
>CAZUFQ010000937.1:0-2507 GCA_964618735.1 uncultured Enterobacteriaceae bacterium | reverse complement strand
GGGACACCACCGATGTCCGACGACGTTTAAAAGGGCTTGATCCGGCTTTGGTACGAATTTTCCCCGGGCCCCTAGCGCCTGAAAATGCCTTTGAGCTGCTGCTAGAAGCTCTGTAGGAATACCCCCTGTGAGGATGTCCGCAGTATTGGTAATCGTGCCGCGCACCCATTTCTCGAAGAGTTCTTCTGGATCGATGTCACTAACAGTGCAATGGACATCCCCCGCGTGTAACAGTTGCTCAGCAGCAACTACCACAGTACGGGTAATCACACACTCTGGGTGCAGCTCACAGGTGGGCAACAAACAATGGGGCAAGGCCACTGCGATGAGCAAATTTTTGATACACTTACTTACTTCGACGGTCTGCGGAGGAATCAACAAATCCTCTACCAGCACTTCGCAGACGTTGAGCTCGACTGCCTCGGCTGATGGCGTAAACCACCCTACTACAGCGATCGCTCCCAGGACCAAAGCCCTGATCGTCGCTATTGTCTTCCATCGTATTCTGTTCTGCATAATGACTCTCCTTATCTTTTCGTTTCCGTGCCGTCCTTCGGCAGGAGTTACTAGATACCTAGAAGACGCTGGCGGACACTCTCGGCGCCCCAAAATATGGCATGAAGAGAATGTCCGTCCTTCAGCCTCAATCGCTCAGGTTGCGGGGAGGAGACCGCAGGCCACCGTCGCCGTCAAGAGCTTCTCCTTTGCTATTGAGGCCCGCGTTCTTAGTACGTAAGGTCCAGCTGCAGCGCTTCCATGATCAGGTGGCCGTATGTCGTACACCCGTTGGATTGGATATAGACAGGGGTGTTTGACAACAACGACGCTGTGGCCAGCTGCAGCCACGCTTTGGTGCGAGTATCGGACAGTGGATAAAGACTACGTGCATACCAGGGCTGCGAGCAGCCATGAGTGCTCTTAAAATTGCCAAGGACGTCGATATAGAGATAGTTGTCAGTCCCGATCTGAACTTTGCTGACATACGCGTAAGACTCCCCCCGTACAACCGCATGGGCGCGGTCTGCAAAGGCGCCCAACAGCACCAGAACGATCGCGACATAAAGGCCAACTACTTTTTTACTTCTTGTGAGACGCATGGGATATCTCCTTTGTTTTCATATAATCGTGTACACATCATCGCTTTTTTGGTTCCAACTGAAATGTTTGTTTCTTCCGCTTGTTCACTTGTGATTATCGGGTGATGCTCGGCATGGTCTTCCTCCTCTTTGTAATTGTAGAATGATTCTTATCCAGGAGAGCGCCAATCCAGCCGTTCCCAGACTACCGCCTCTTGGCTCCCTTGCCCGAGTCGCAAACAGCCTACTGTCCAAACTTCTTGTGCATTCTGTTACATGACCCCACCTCCTTTCTGAATGTTTTGTGATTCCGTGTATTGTTGTGGTTCTGCTAGATAAGACTCTTACTCGCGACAAATTGGATCACGGGTGGGACGAGCAAGCGGAGAAGTCGTGACCATTGATCGACGAGCGTCGGCGGGTATAGCCTATGGCAGCATCTTCTTCTGACCGAGAGCGCGCCGTCGTGGTAGGAATGGGAACGCTTCAGGACTAGAGATAGAATCTTTCAACAAGGCTAGAGAGCTACGGAACATACAGGGGACATGGCGACACCGATCTATCTCACCATTTTACGGAAGGGCGACACGAATATCATCGACTTGGCGGAGATGGGCGCCCTCATTCCGCGCAGTGAGACCCGCGTGGACGATGCCTTTTTGCGGGAAATAAGCGCAGAGGTGGGGAGTATTGGCCTGCCGGGATATGGCCAGGATGATCACATGGCCGTTGTCCGGGACCTGCAGCGGATTGGTGAACTGTTGTTCTCACATTTACTCCCCGAGGCTACGCGGCAACGACTGCGGACAGCAGAACCCGGCGATCTGTATCTACGGTTAGATGAATCCCTCATCCAAGCGCCGTGGGAGTTATGCTACGACGGCGAACAATTTCTGAGCATGAAGTTTCGCCTGGGCCGCCAAGTCATCACGAGCGCCCCACTGCCGGAGAGAGGAGTCGCTCACAGAGAGCAAGGGATACTGCGGGTACTGTTGATTGCCGACCCCACCGAAACGCTGCCGCAGGCGAGAGCGGAAGCTGAACGGCTGTGCGAATTGTTGGCAGGAATGAGTGAGGTGGTGGTAACCTTACTGGGGGGGCGTGAGGTGCGGCGGGTGTCGCTGTTGGCGGCGCTGCAAGCTCATGACATCGTGCATTTTGCTGGGCATAGTCAGTATGATTCTGAGACGCCGAGCCACAGCGGGTGGGTGCTGCATGACGGGGTGCTGACCGCGGGAGAGTTGGGCAAGCTTTCTCGTCCCCCTCTCTTGGTGTTTTCCAACTCGTGCCAGGCCGGGGTCACTGCCGAGTGGAAGAAGAGCTACAAGTATGAAGGGCAAGCCTTTGGCATTGGCAGCGCGTTTTTGCTGGCGGGAGTCAAAAACTATATCGGGACCTTGTGGGTAGTGCACGATGAGGAGAGCAGAGTTT
>CAZUFQ010000936.1:0-2866 GCA_964618735.1 uncultured Enterobacteriaceae bacterium | reverse complement strand
CTTTGTAGTCTTCGGGAGAGTTGGATGCAAAGAATCCCACGACTGAGCGCTTCCGCACCACACCTGTACTGAAGGCTGGAACTGGCTTGGATCATCGAGACTCGCCGCCCACAGTCCTTGCAGATTGGGCACGAGCTCCGCTTGAATAAAAACAGGCGAGCCACATTTTGGACAAAACCCCCGGCTCACCAAGTTGCCGCTCTCCGCCTTCATATCGTAATAGGTGCTCTTGCCAGTAATAGTCAGCGCTGCTTTGGGGACGTAGAGCACCGGGCAGAACGCACTGCCGCTTGCCCGCTGACAATCTCGACAATGACAATTCCAAGAAAAAGCCGGCTGAGCCGCGCACTCATAACGAATCGCGCCGCACGCGCAGCCGCCAGAAAAGGGAACCTGCATAACCGCACTCCTTCCTGCCTCAGGTCCCTATCACTTCGCGAGGAACAATAAAAGTGTGTGGCCTTTCTTACTGCGAATCGCTAGTCGCGAGCCGCGGTAACGATTCACTTGCTAGCACACGCACAAAAGCTTCGGGCTGTTCCGGTGTGATAAGCCACGGCCTGTTGCTAGCACGCTCGATCCATATGAAACCATCGGTGCGCGAGATATACATCTGCACGATGCCCCGCCGTTTCGTCCAGAGCCAGCCGAAGCCGCCCCAAAGTCCCCCGGCTCCCACTCGCATGCCCCATCCGACTTCTTTTCGCAACTCTTGTCCGTTGATAAGCCGTACATTCGAGATATCTTCGCGAGAGATTTCTCGACGCTTCAGCGGCCAAATCACTTCGAGTATGTGTTGATGCACGATAAACTGGGTTGGTCGGAACCGGAGCCACACCCAGGCGTAGATAGCGACGACCAACAGGGCCGGAACGGAGAGCAGGCGTCCCCCGAATAGAACACCCACGAGGAATGCGGCAGCGCCAACAGAACAAGCGTTATCGTCAGGATCAGCGGGGACATCGGCGCAAGCCGAAAGCTCTTCATCACAGTGTCATTGCTCATTGAGCCGTCCGCTGATGCCCAGAAACGCTAAAGCCTCATCCAGTGACCGGAAGACCCCGACCTGCTTGGTGCTCCGCTCGTTTAGGCTGCGGTAAGCCTCGTACATGCGCCCCAACCCAAAAGCCAAGTCTGACGGCGCGACGATGGCAAACCGTGATACTAACACGTCCGTATCCATTCTTGCAGAGAACTTCGCCAAGTCCCGAACCCCTTCGATTGACGGTGAGGCGATATGCTCGACGCAGCTCATATCTATTAACTCATTGTAGCCTGACAGCTCCAAGCGCGACCAGACATCTTCTTGGTACCCCAGAATATCCTTGAGCGTTAAGACGCCATGTCCTTTGGCTATAACGAGCCGCTGCTCATGATCGATCCTGTATTCGATTGGCATGGCCTACCCCCGAATGAATGTGGACACAAAGGCGGGAGGTTTTGTATTGCTTCCGCAGCATAAGCTAAAGCCGCGAGTATTACCTTCTTGGTCAAACGTGGATGAGATTCCAGAATCTGCTCAACAGTTTCTCCAGCCGCCAGCTTCTCCAAAATCAGCTCGACGGTGATGCGAGTCCCCACAATTACAGGTTTTCCCATCATTACTGTCGGATCAGAATGTATGAGCTTGGTCTTCATATTTTCGCGAGCACAAATAATCTGGGCGATATCTTACCAAGCAGGTGAGATAGTTCCTAGCGCGGGCAGGTCTGGGTGGGCCGGGGCCCACCCTTCAGCGTATGTTGACTTACGCTAGCCCGTACACCTTAGCGGCGGTGTCGTGGACGATCTTGCGACGCTGTTCGTCAGGCAGGCTGCCGAAGCGCTTAGCAACGATCTCTTGTGACCGTGGGAAGGTCGCTGCGGTATGCGGATAGTCGGACGACCACATGATGTTCTCTGGTCCGTAGCGATGCAACGAATCCACAAACACTGGGTCAGCGATGAACGTGGCGTAGACTTGCCGCTTCACGTACTCACTGGCGCGCATCGGCAACTTGAGCCCACCAAGTGCGCCCAGCCGGTTTTGTATCGTGTCAAAGCGATACATCAAATACGGCATCCAGCCCACGTCATTCTCGGCGGAGACGATTTTAAGGCCTGGGAACTTTTCGAGCACCCCGCCAAACACCATCACAGAAATCGAGCGTTCGATCTGATGGTGCAGTGTGGAAAGAGAGAGGATGAAACTTTGACCGTTGGTCGGGTTGGCTCCGGTGCCGCCACGCGCCGTGAGGATGTGTAACGAGAGCGGTATATTGAGATCCTGCGCCGCCGCCCAGAACGGTTCGTAATCCGGATGGCTGTAGGGGCGGTCGTCAGGCGGCTCGGCCCAGATCATTGCCCCGCGCATGCCTTTTTTGGCGATGCGGTGGAGTTCTTCTACCGCCGAAGGAATGTCTTCAAGCGTGATGAGTCCCAACGGAACCAGACGCTTCAAATCATAACTGCAATATTCTGTCGCCCAATCGTTGAACGCACGGAAGCAAGCGAAACGCAACCCCGCGTCGTCTAACCCAAACAGTGGCATACCCATCGAAGTGTAAATCACTTCGGCTTGCACGCCGTCACGATCTTGATCGGCGATGCGATAGGAAGGATCCCACACGCTCTTCGGCGCTTGGTCAAACCCTTTCTTGCTATGTTCGGGGAGTTCCTGGGACGGTACGCCCGCGCCGAAGAAACCGGCGACCGACATAGGCGTGATATTTTCACACACGAACCATTCCCCAGCCCGGCCATTGAGTCCTTTGACCGTGCGCGGCGCGCGGTCGCGGAACTTTTGGTCCAGCCGTTCGGCCCACATGCTGGGCGGCTCAACGAAGTGCGAATCGACGGGGTGGTGCTGGCGTTCGCGCTCCTGATG
>CAZUFQ010000935.1:0-2877 GCA_964618735.1 uncultured Enterobacteriaceae bacterium | reverse complement strand
GAATTCGGAACCCCGATTTAATTTCACCCTATCAACAATTTGAGAACACGACCGGTCAGCGTGCGGGATTTCATCGAAATACCGGGAGACATCGGCGTCTATGACCTCGGAATGGTTTTGCCAGAGTGCTTCGTGTACCTTACGCACAGCCTGTTCCGCACTGCGCTGAGGCCGATACCCATAGGCAGCGTCATCAAACTCCGCCTCAAAGATCGGCTCCAACACGAGCTTGGCCGCCATCTGTGCCACCCGGTCGCAGATCGGAGGAATTCCTAAGGGTCTTTCTCCAACGCCCCCAGGCTTCGGTATCAATACTCGGCGTACTGGCAAGGGTCGATATCGTTCGGTTCGCAGTTCGTCTTGTAGCTCGGCCAACCAGCGCTCCACGCCATACGCTTCGATATCAGCAAACGTCTGGCCATCCACGCCTGCGCTCCCGCCGTTCTGACGGTTCAGCGCATAGGCATGCGCCAGCATATCCATTCGCCATACCTTGTCGTACAAAGCATAGAACCGATAGTTGGGCTCGCACTTGGCCTTGTGGTAGAGTGCCGCGCGGAGTCCCTGGAGCTTTGGTGGGGTGCGTAGGCTCATGCCAATCCCCGCTCGTCAAACTCGTTGCGATACACACCGAACCAGAGCCCCTTTGCTCTGCCAGCGTTACCCAGCTTCCTCGCTCGTATGGGCTCCTCCGACTTCTGCCACGGCCTGCCTTCTGCAGACAGGTGGCCCGTATTCCGGTCTTCCGGAGCAGATCTCCCGTGTTGCGCTGTGTGGCCTCTGTACGTGCTGCGCCTAATACCCCGGCGGGCGTGTCCAAGCGCTTCGGTTCTCCCACTCGGACCCCACTGGTCTTCGCCGTTATCAGGGCGGCTCGACTCCCGCGTCAACTCTTTCGAGGCCTGCTCAGGCTTCACTCGCGTTGCGGCCCGTACAGTTGCTAATCTCTCACTCATAGAGACTTCTGTCCCTGGAGCTTCGACGCCGCCGTCACCCACGACGCCTCCCAGGTAGCTACCCAGGCATACCGACAATTCCTGGGGTTGGACTTGCACCAACTGTCACACAACACCTTTGCACGGCACACACCGATAATAAGAAGTTCTGTCGCGTGAGGAGTGGGGTTTTCGGGGATTTTTGGGGGTTTCACTAACTGGCCCCGGCGTCCTGGGGCACCGCCTCTCGACGCCGCATGTTTCCTACCCTGTTAGCACGCCCCTGTCCCCTTTTTTTCACTGCTTGCAAATGTTCGCGGCACGGTTTGCAGTCGTCCTTGTCCCCACCCTGAGGGCGTCTCCCCTCCGTTACTCGCTTGACTCACGGAGAAACCCAAGCACAAAAACACGCGGCAAGGATTACTTGTTGCAGTGTATTCGTCACGCCAGCACCCGCGGGAAAAGTCAAACCACAATAATGGAGCTGGATCGGAGGCAGAGCAGGATGCTGGCAAGCGAGGAGCCGTGCCGTGGTCGTGCGTCTCCACCGCCACACCGTTCACTGTTTCTCCAGGCCCACGATCTCCACACTCACCAGCTGTAACCGCTGGTCACGCTGCTGATACATGCCCACGATCTTGAGCGGCGTCCCCGGCTGGGACTGGGCCACCTTCGAGAGCAAGGCCGCCACGCCCATGAGGCGAAAATCACACGTCCATTTCCCCACCTTTTGCAGAATCTGGCCGGTGCTGAGCTGGGGATACCCGGGGGCTGCGAGCTCCGCAATTTCAAATTGCGCCCGTTCGTGCAAGGTGGCCATGCACAGCGTGACCGTGGCAATCCTCTTTCCCCCGTTCGCCTTGATGGCCTCAGCCTTCATTTCTCCTGTCGTTTCTGCTTCCTCCTCCGCCTCGGTCGCGCTCTCCAGGGCGGGATTGATCACCCCGCTCATATGGATCTCAAAGGAGGACCGCGCATTTTCATCCGCAGGATTGTCGGGCCCGATTTCCAGGGTGCCTGCTGGCTGCGTCCACCCAACACGGGCCAGGAAGGGCAACAACGCAGCAACCGCCGCGCCCAGGACCACCCGCCGAGGCAATGGGAAAAACGCACGCGTCCCCATGATTGCTCCTTTGGCTTACGCAGGAAGAGTGAGGGTGTATGGTACTGTGGTCTTTCCTCCCGCACAATCAGGGGCAGAGCACTATTGGGATGTCTCAAGCACAAGGCCCTGTGTTGACGTAGCGACAAGCACAGCACAAACGGTATCCGTTCATTGGTCCTCTCCGTCTGCCCTGCGCAGCTGCACCGGCGTCTCTGCTACAGGCAGGGCGTGAAAACTCTTTAGCCATTGTCAGCGAATTGCTATAGCGCCGCAACAGTGAGGCCACACACAATTGGAAATCTCTCGTCTCTGGTTTGGTTTTCCGTTTTCGTCAAGCGGCCTTTATCGTCAAGGATAGGACGTAGAGTTTATTTTTTAACACATACAAAATTGATCGCCTGTGCACCAATATGAGGAGTGGCGGTGTTTTTTTCGTAAGCTCATACGCTAACGCCAATGCACTGAGTCTTCCTAATTGGGAAGACTCAGCACCGGCATTCGGTTGTGGTGGCTCCTGGATTTCTACTTGCTCGTGAATCCAGGTGGAATGGCTTGCCCCACCGTCTTCACTGTGGTGATCTATCAACTGGAGTAGATTGAGCCGCTCGCTTGCTTTCCTCAGCGAGAAGGGTCGCGCAGATAGCTAGACTTGTACGGAGAACCGCTACTGCGCTTACTTGGTCAGGCTTGTCAGTCCCTATTTTAGAATCTACCTCTGCTAAATTTGTCAATGAATACGGATTATTAACTAACTGTGTAATAAGCGTGAGACAGCCGTCTCTCGAATAACTTCTGTTAATTTCACGTACTATAGCTGTAACGGCATCAGCAAGAGCA
>CAZUFQ010000934.1:0-2881 GCA_964618735.1 uncultured Enterobacteriaceae bacterium | reverse complement strand
TCTGCGTAGCAAACTTCTTCCCCAACTGGCCGCTGCGGCCCTTCTGGGACTGCTGCTCTTCTTCGGTCTACGCTATTACACAGAACAGCTGGCTCTGCGGCGTGATGAACGCGCTCTAGCGTTACTGACAGCGAGTGACACCGAAAATCTGCGTCTGGGGCCTACTCCTGGCGTCCCGCAGGAAACGCATGCTCGATACCGTGGGCGCACTGGTACCGCGATGGCTGTGGTGACCTTCTCGAACTTCCCGCCAGCGCCTGCTGATCGGACCTACCAAGTTTGGGTCCGTCATCAAGGGACGTGGACCTCACTGGGAACGATTCAGCCCGATGCTAATGGAGCCGCTCGTCTGCTCGCTGAAGATCCCGCGCTCGCCACGCTGCCCGAGGTCCTCCAGGTAACCCTGGAACCGGCCAAAGGAAGCACCACTCCGAGCGGACCAGTCGTGGTCGTCTGGCCAGAGAAGTGAGGCGAGTCCGCCGCCGAGTTCACCTTCATCTCAGCGAGGCAAATCACTAAAAGTGTCATCACACGAGATCTCCTGCCGTCCAATCCAAACCACCGCAGGCGGTGTAATAAACGGCAGGAGGTGCTCATGACAACACAAATCAATAGGCGTGATTTTCTCGTTCTGGCCGGTCTCGCTGGGGCAGGCATAGCTGGCGCGGTGTTCGCTTCGGGGTTGCCGCAAGCGAGGGCGGCGGAACGCAGCAGCGGAAAGAACGACTTCTTCTTTCTCCAGATGTCAGATACACACTGGGGCTTTAGCAGTCCCCCTAATCCAGATGCGGCCGTCACCCTGGAGAAGGCTGTGGCCACCGTGAATATTTTGGAGCAGCAGCCCGACTTTATCGTCTTTACCGGCGATCTGACCCATACAACCGATGATCCACAAGAGCGTCGCACCCGCCTGGCGCAGTTTCGCGATATCGTCAGCAAACTCAAAGTGAAACCCGTCCATTTCATGGCGGGAGAACACGACGCATCCTTGGACCACGGCGAGGCGTATCAAGAGTTTTTCAAGGATCTGCATTACACTTTCGACCATAAAGGAATCCACTTCATCGTCCTCGATAATGTATCGGACCCGACGGGAAGTATCGGTGACGCCCAACTGCAATGGTTGCGCGCCGATCTTGCGCGTCTGGACCGTGAGCAATCGATAGTGGTGCTGACCCATCGTCCTTTGTTCGATTTGTACCCCCAGTGGGACTGGGCGACGCGTGATGGGGCTTCAGCGCTCCAGATGCTTATGCCCTATGAATACGTCACGGTGTTCTATGGTCACATTCACCAGGAACACCATTTTCAGACCGACCACATTGCGCATCATGCGGCCAAGTCGTTGATGTTCCCTTTGCCTGCGCCAGGGTCTGTACCGAAAAAGGCCCCGATCCCTTGGGACCCGGCCAACCCTTACAAAGGCCTCGGCTTCCGCACGGTGCACGCGCAGGCGGGCGACAAAGAATATGCGATCTCCGAATGGCCGGTCACGAAAGGTTGAAGTCATGAAAAGAATTGAACTAATGGTGATAGGAGCTGAACTAGTAGTGATAATAGGAATCCTCGTTTTCTTTTTGGCTTTAGGACAAAGTTCGGCGAGCGCGGCGAAGTCTATGACTCAGGAAGAACCGGTGATCTCCATCACCGCCAAGAAGTTTTCTTATACTCCGCCGCAGATCGTGCTCAAGAAGGGCGTGCCCGTCGTGTTGGAACTCACCTCGCTCGACCGCCAGCACGGATTTCATCTCGAAGAATTGGGAATTCGGGCGGATGTTAAGCCTGGGGAAACGACTCGTGTCCGCCTCGTGCCGCAAAAGACCGGGCAGTTCTCGTTTGCCTGCGATGTGTTTTGTGGCAGCGGCCATGAGGACATGGCCGGAGAGATCATCGTGGTCGATTGACGAAATAGAACTCTTAGGAGGTCCTATGCTCGATATCGGTTTCTATCATCCTCTTGTCATCCACTTCGCTATCAGCCTGGTGATTATCGGGGTGCTCTTACGCTTAATTTCTCTTACTGGTCGCGTCTCTTTCACGGGACCAGCGGCGACTAGCCTGTTGCTGCTTGGGACAGTCGCTGTAGTCGTGGCGGCCCGGTCCGGCGAGGACGCCCACATCGCTGTGGAAGCCATCCCCGGCATTGCCTCGGCTGTACGAGAACATCAAATATGGGGAGAACGGACGCAGAACCTGATTCTGGCGGTTGCGACTTGTGAGGTCTTGGCCTTTGTCCTCAGGCGTAGTGGTTGGGCGCGGCCGGCTCTGGCGGTGTCGGGTCTCTTGGGGCTCGTCAGTGTTGCTTGTGTCATGCAAACGGGCAAACTTGGCGGCGAACTTGTCTATGCCTATGCTGGAGGCATTGGTATTCGCAGCGGAGAGCCCGCTGATGTCGGGCGGCTCTTGCTCGCCGGCCTCTATCATCAGGCGCAGATCGACGAGAATGCAGGCCGGGCTGCGGATGCAGCCACGCTGCGAGAACTTGCCGCCCAGCGTTTTCCCACCGACGAAGCGGTGCAAATCTTGGCGGCGGAGTCTTTGCTAGTGGACCGACACGACCCAACTGCTGCTCTGACCGCGTTGCGTAAGATCATTGTTCCCAAAGAAGAGCGCCGATGGCGTTTCCGTCACGGATGGCTTATGGCTGAGGCGCTTGAGGCTCTCGGCCAGACTGACGCAGCACGAGTGACGTTGCAAAACCTGCAGGTCGAATTTCCGGACAGCGAACGGCTGCGCAGACGACTGGACCAAGCGAACAGGATGGCAGGTAACCGCGGGTAGCAGTGTAAATTCGGTAGTGGTGCAATTTCGCATGAACGGATGAACCCTGACAACGAGCAACCCTTGCGCTCCACCGTGTAGGGGCTTGATTCATCAAGCC
>CAZUFQ010000933.1:0-2899 GCA_964618735.1 uncultured Enterobacteriaceae bacterium | reverse complement strand
CGGCAGCCTATCACCTCGGTTCATAATCCGGAAGTTATTCTTGCTTGAAGCCTAAATGCACTTTCGCAACGTGGTCGGCCTCAAGATGCGCGATGTATAAATCATCGAATTGCGGACCGCCAAACGCGCAGTTTGTGGGGCCCTTTGTCTTCTTCCCTTCTGGATCGTCAAGCAGTATCGATAAGCGCCCTTGCGGATCAAGCACCACGAGCCGATTGATCATCGGCAACGTAATAACCAAGAAACCTTCAGCGTCAAAAGCCATCCCATCGGGAAGCCCTCCAAGTTTCTCACCGAAGGTTTCGGGTTTGCCATGCGTCCCGTCCTTACGCATAGGAACGCGAACGCAATCGTTTTGGCTCGATTGCAGCACGTAGACCGCTTCCTCTTGTGGATCGATAGCCGTGCCGTTGGCGAAGTATAGACCAGTAGCCGCGACTTCCCCTTGTCCGTTTGGCCGTAAACGCACCAAGGCGCCTTTGGCAACCGGGTGGCGAATTTCTTCTATGACATCAGCAACGCTGGTAAGGACGTGGTCAGTAGAATTGGACACATAAAGATTGCCTTCCGCATCAAAGACCGGAAAATTGGGGAGCGTCAGCCGCACCCCGCCAGCCTGATCTGCAAAAAGACTCACGGCGCCGCTCGGAGTGACTTTTAAAACAGCCGCTTTGCCGACATCACATACAAAGAGATTCCCCTGCCGATCAAGCGCCATCCCAGCTGGACGGCCGCCGGTCTGGGCGAACTCCGTCACCTTACCGTCTAGAGAAAGTTTGCGAATTACCCCATCAGCCCCACCGCCATACACGTTGCCGTCGCGATCGACCGTAACCCCTTCTGGTCCCTTAAACCCTGTCGCCGCGATTGTCACTTGGTCGAGACGAAGTTGTTGATACGTCATACGAGTGCTCCTTTTGAGAAATGTGGCGAGTATCTCTTTCTCTAGCACTTTGAGACAGCACGAAGAAAGAGTGGAGAGGACGACTTGCTCTCCGGTCAGCAGGATGGTAGGACGCGAAGAGCAGAGAAAATCATCTCATCAACCAAAAGGAGGGTCGTATGAGCACACAAACTTCGCAGGAAGGACACGAGGCGCGCATCGCTCGGTATCAGGATCTCCAGCCGATTGATTACTCGAGCTTCATCAAAAATTACAAGCCGGATGGCGCGCAAGGATATGCGTTGATTGGACGCGCCGGCAAAACCACGCCAGCCATTGCAGGGGAGCATGGCTTCACCATGGCGGTGAACAAGGTCAGTCCTGGAAAAGGCGCGCCGCTACACAGCCACCCCAAACCGGAAGTCTTCGTCGTCCTCTCCGGCTCGTGCGCATTTTTCTGGGGAAACAAAGGCGAGAACGAAGTCACGCTCAAGCAGTGGGACACAATTTCCTTTCCAGCCGGAACGCAAGAAGGTTTCCGCAACGTTGGAGAAGAAGAGGCTGTGTTGTTAGTCGTTTTAAGCGGCTCAGAAATTGGAGAAGTTTCGTTTAGTAAAGCTTCCGCGCAAGCCGCACGCGCGTAGCTCTTTTCTTTTGCGCCAGTAGAGGAAGAGAGTTGCAACGAGTCAACCCTCTTCTCTCCTCAATCGTAAAAAGACTCAAGAAGGGAAGAGAGTGCGCCCTGCGTGATTCGAACACACGGCCTACAGGTTCGTAGAGTGGCCTAAGCTCTTGAAATCATTGAATTTTCAAGGGCTTTGTTCTTTCATTCATCTTCTTGCACGCACCAACACGCAACCTATCCGCAACCAAACAAACTGTGAGATCTAGTTCATTAAAGGCTCGTCTATTTAGTTATGGAGTTGGGGGAGTATAGGTTGCAGAAAATATCGTATCTGTTAGCCACTTCTTGAACGCGGCATTGTCGCTGAACTGTTTGAACAGCTCGGTATGATCAGACAAAAGTTCGATGAGCACTCGCTGTAGCGCTTTGTCATGTTCGATACGAGCATTCTGTTTGTCAGAATGCTTCATCGCATTTTGGTAAGCCTTGTCTGCCGCGACTTTTACGGGAATTTCTTCGGCGATAACCTGACGGATCTTGTCGGCATCTTTCCAATCGATGTTGCCGAATTGATCGTTGAACACGCGTAAAATGTTACTCAGACGATCTAACTCCGGCTCTGGTCTGCGACCGCCCCCACTCGTAGGTGTAGGTTCAATCTCGGCATCTTGATCGGCCAGTTCTATGGCGATCGCCGAGCGTACTTCGGCGCGGTAACTATCCATGTCGATGGATTCAAGAATGCCCTTCGATAAGTCCTCTTCTTTAGGCGCGGGCAGCTTTGGGATCAGGAAGTTGAGAAAGATGGAGAGCTTCTCCCACTCGGGATTGCTAAACGGTAGCACTGAAGCGAGAAAACCGTACGTGCGGACGAAGGCTTTAGCTTTGCCTTTGAAATCTACCTGCCCATCTTCATCAAGCGTGTCGACATAGGTCGCTACGCAGCTATCAAGGAGTGGATCGAGTCGGTCACGGTCTGCCCCGCTCAGATAGCGCTCAACCAATTGCGCCACGGTTGCGTCGTCGTACACCTGATAGGCATCCAACGCAGATTTCAGATCATGGAGTTTATTAGGATCAGTCTCTGAGCTGAGAATCGTCGTACGGTAGTAGCCTTCGAACGCCTGTCTGATCATGTCAACATTATTTTGAAAATCGAGCACGAAAGTGTCATGTTTCTTCGGGTGGGCCCGGTTGAGGCGGGAAAGTGTCTGCACTGCTTTGATGCCGGAAAGTGGCTTGTCTACATACATCGAGTGGAGAAGCGGCTCGTCGTAGCCAGTCTGAAATTTCTCAGCGCAGATTAGGAAGCGGTACGGTTCCTCACGAATGCGTTCTGGAATGAGATTGCTGGCAAAGCCGTTTAGGAAAGCTTCGGTCACTTGTTGACC
>CAZUFQ010000932.1:0-2905 GCA_964618735.1 uncultured Enterobacteriaceae bacterium | reverse complement strand
TTTATCTTTTAAACCTCCCCCACTGAAGTACCGCCATATTTTTGCACTTTCAACATAATTCTTGGTGGTTCGCGTTCCATATGCCGTGACGCCAGGTCCGTCTTTTACATCACACGGGTAACGTCACAAACGAATAATTTTCCTGTATGCTCGCCTCGTCCGACAACATAGCGAGGAGGAAGAGAACGGTCTACGTCCCTGTTCAAGATCCTCACTGTCAAAGCACAGAGATAATTAAAGCAGGTAAGCAAACGAATGGGGCCCAATGCTATCGGCGCCAAACTGATTGGCGCCAGCAGGAAGCTTTCTCCTGCAGCATCGGGCGCACGGCCGAGCACCCGACATCCGCCGCCAAGTGGTCGACATAGTTATCAATAGCAGCGGGGTTCGTGACACGCCCGTGTTTGGAATACTATCGACACAATAGTTCTACACCTCACAATCTGTGCGGTGAGGTCGTAGTCGAAGAGCTCAGCGACCCGATCACCCGATGGCTCAATGACTCAATCTATCACTGCGCTATGGCTTGGTGATATCGTTCTTTCGCTTCCCCCACTGCGGCCGTCGCTTCTCCACAAAGGCCGCTACGCCTTCAGCGAAATCCGGCTCGGTCACCAGGCATTCCACAAGTACTACGGAATCAGCTATGGCGGCGCGCACGTCACGATGCAGGTCGCTATAAACTTGCCGCTTGCTCTCTCGCAATGAGCCCGGAGACACAGTTGTGATCAGGGTGCGGACATAGTTGTACGTGTAGGGCAGCAACTCTTCAGGTGGGACCACCGCGTTGACCAGGCCCATCGCCAAGGCTTCCTCGGCAAGAAACACACGGCTTGTGAGGAGAAGATCATTGGCGCGGGTTAACCCAATCATCCGTGGCAACAGCCACGACAATCCATACTCTACAGGAAGATTGAGTTTGCCGTGTGCGGCGGTCAGTTTCGTCCCGGTCGCGGCAAAGCGGAGATCAGCATAGCAGGCAAGCACCAACCCTATGCCCGCAGCGGGACCGTTGATGGCGGCAATGACCGGTTTCGTCAAGCCAAAATGATAGGCGAAATCGGTGTCAAATTCAGGCCGTACGCCATAGCCGGGTTTAGCGATGTCTTCCGTCGTGCCGGAATCATAGCGACCTTTGGCGACATGGCCTTCCAAGGCTCGCGAATCGGCGCCGACGCAGAACGCACGCCCCGCGCCCGTTACAACAATGGCCCGGACTGCGGGGTCACGCTCGGCTTCAGCGAGCACCCAGCGATATTCCGTGTGCGTGCGGCCTATCCACGCATTCATGCGGTGCGGGCGGTTTAACGTAATCGTGGCAATCTCATCGGCAACCTCATATTGTGTCACTTTTAGTTCCATAATTGACGGATGCTATCCCCTCTCGGTGGCGATCCATACTGCGCCACCGCATTTTGCACATGGCGAGAAACTGTAGCTCGTTGACAAAAATTTTTCAACATGAAAGATATTTTTTCATATCTGTGAAAGTTTACACGAAGAGCTTGCGGGCTCTCGTCCTTGCCGGAAGTGAGGATACAGTATCACGGCGGGTAAGACGGCAAACGAGGTCAATCAGACAAACGATATTTATAGAAGGAAATGCTGTATGGATTCGCACCAGAAAATGACATCGGCCACTCTCCATGCGCGACTGACACATCCTGTTATTGACGGCGATGGTCACTGGATTGAGTTTGAACCGACCTTGCTTGATTACCTCAAGCAGGTGGGCGGCCCCACCATGGTCGAGCGCTACCGTCGCAACAACTACGCGGCAGACTTACAGCATTGGGCGCAGCTGACAGTGGCGGAACGACACGCGCGCCGCGCCCTGCAACCTGCCTGGTGGGGTTTTCCCACTAAGAACTCGCTCGACCGCGCGACCGCTATGCTTCCCCAGCTTCTCTATAAACGCATGGTGGACATAGGGATGGATTTTGCGGTTGTGTATCCAACCCTTGCGCTTTTCTTTCCAGCGATGAGAGACCCTGAGCTACGGAGCGCCTCCTATCGAGCCTATAATCTGATGGCGGCGGACATGTTCCGTGGTCTTGAGGATCGCCTCATCCCAGCCGCCTGCATTCCGATGCATACACCGGAGGAAGCCTTGGCAGAGCTTGAAGTGGTCGTCAAGCAGCTTGGGTTGAAAGCGCTGATGTTTTCCAGCCTCGTGCGCCGCCCGATTGCAGCCGCACTCAAGAATGGCGTCACCAATCGGTACGCCACGTGGCTCGACACGCTGGGACTGGACAGCCAGTATGACTACGATCCAGTCTGGGCCAAGTGTGTCGAACTCAAAGTGACCCCAACGTTTCATACTGCGTCTCAGGGTGTGGGCGCGCGTGCGTCCGTTTCGAACTTTGTCTACAATCACATCGGACACTTCGCGGCTGCCGGTGAAGCAGTCTGCAAATCTCTATTCCTGAGTGGCGTCACACGCCGCTTCCCCACGCTCAACTTCGCCTTTCTGGAAGGAGGTGTTGGTTGGGCGTGCACGCTGTACAGCGATCTCATTGGCCATTGGAAGAGACGCAATCTGCAGGCGCTGGAGCATACGAACCCGGCGCACCTCAATATGGAGATGGTGACTGAGTATTTTCAGCGCTATGGGACGGAGTTGCTCACGAAGCACAGCGACCAATTGACCTCGATTAACCAACTGCTGGCCGGTATTGAGGCAGTCGATGATTTCGCGCGCTGTGAGATCACGCGCGCTGTGGACATCCGTGATTTGTTCGTGCCGAACTTCTACTTCGGCTGTGAGCCCGACGACCCCGTTAATGTGTGGGCCTTCCGCGCCCAGGCGAATCCGTTCAACGCGAAACTGCGCGCCTTCATGGGTTCGGATATCGGTCATTTTGATTGTGTAGATATGGCTGATGTCCTCCCCGAGGCGCGCGAA
>CAZUFQ010000931.1:0-2906 GCA_964618735.1 uncultured Enterobacteriaceae bacterium | reverse complement strand
ACACCTCTCCCGCTTTTGGCGGATCGAGATCAACCTCTTCAACTTTTAAGGGCGGCTTCCGTTCATAGAGCACCGCTGCTTTCATGTCATTCCTCTCCATTCCTATTGATATTGTAGTAAGAGACGCCTGCCGAACGTTTCGATCTGACGCGCGACTTCATCCTTATTTGAAACGGGGCAACACTTTCTCGGCTAGCACCTTCAATACGCCTCTTTTATCTTCCTCGGAAACCCCTATGGCGCCGATCAGGAAATAGACGTACTGCAGGCCCTGCGCGAAAAGGCCCTGCAACTTGTCTACACATGCTTCGGCCGACCCTACCAGACACGCCCAGTCGATAAACTCTTCCGAGAGGAGCCGGGCGTGAGCCGATTCGCTCTGCCCATGCCCGCTAAAGGAGTACTGGCCACGCAGTTTTTGCGCCTCGGCCGCCAAGGGAGTTGGGAGATCCTCAATACGGACACTCTTATCCCAGGCGAAAAAGTTGACCCCCACGGCAGCCGCTCCACGCACCACCTCACGGGCTTTGCCCAAATCCGAGGAGAGAAAACAGGGGAGATAGGCTCCGAGTTGGAGCTTCGCCGAATCTCTCTGGGCGCGCTCAACCCCCGTGCGCACAGACGCTGCCCCTCGCGCGATCAGCTCGGCGTCAGCCGGCAACCACATCGAAACGCGGTCGGCTAGCTCCCCCGCCAGGGCAAGATTCTTGGGCCCGCTGGCCGCCATGTCGACGGGCACAGGCTGCTGGACCGGACGACTGAGCCACTCCAGCGCAAATTGCGCCCCCTCGTACTCCACGACCTCTCCGGCCAGCAGCCCTCGCACTGCCTCGATATAGGCCCGGTACGACCTGAGCGGTACGATCTCACGGCCGATCTTACGAACGGCGCTATCTCCCCGACCGATGCCGAGGAGCGCGCGTCCACCAGAAACATCATTAAGGCTGGCGATAGCGGAGGCGGTGACCGAAGGATGACGGGTGAGAGGGTTTGTGATTCCCGTGCCTAGAGTGATCTTGTTGGTGTTAGCCGCACAGGCGGTGAGGGTGACGTACACCTCTCGTGCAAGGGCCTGGGAGTCTGGAATCAGAGCAATGTCAAAGCCCATCTCCTCCAACATCTTGACCTCGCGCGGGGCTTCGGGTCGGGGAAGAACGAGCACGCCGAACTTTGCCATAACAGACCTCCTGTGGTTGACAGTCGGACAGGAGACAAAGACTCAACAGTGGAGCCTTTGTCTAGTTTGTTTCTGCAATACAAGCAGAGGTGATTCCTGCCTGCAGATTAGGACAATTGATAGGCTTCTGCCGCGTTATCGCCGAGAATCTTTTGCTGCACACTCGCCGGGAGTGCGGCAACGGCCGCTTTCACTTCCTTGACCGGCTCGGGACTGGCGTCGAAGTGGGGAAAGTCCGAAGCCCACAGAAATCGCTCTGCCCCACTCCGCTCAATCATAGCTGGCAGGGTGGTCTCGTCCGGATCAAACGAGATCCAGCCCTGCCGACGAAAAATGTCACTAGGCCTCTGTTTCATGTCCGTCTTCCAGCCAAGTAGCTTATGGGTATGCTCTCTCCATTTTAACAAGACTTCCTGTCGCCTATGCCGCGCGTTTGGCCTCATCCGCGGCCGTGGGCCCCTCCACCTTGTACAGCTTCTGTCCGTTCTCCCACAAAATCTTTCGCTGCACCGACTCCTCACAATCTGAGAGTCCACCTTTGATCCGCGCGTGGACCTCCTCGCCATAGAGGGAGGTCGGATGCGGAAAGTCCGTCTCGAAGAGAATGTTATCGACCCCAACTTTATCGATCAGTCGGCGTGGCGCGGTCTGCTCGAACCAGTAGCAAGCATAGATGTTACGCGCAAAGTATTCTGACGGCAGCATGTCGAATTCCGGATGCTCCTCGGCCACACCATTGCCGTGGAACTGGTAATCGAGCGCTTCAAGCACGAACGGAATCCACCCAATGCCGCTTTCCACCGAGACAAACTTGATCTTCGGATACCGCGCCAGCACACCCGACATGATCAGGTCGTTCATCTGAATGCCGTTACGCAGGAAGATATCCACCGACAGCTCCGTAAACGCCGCCATCTTCCCATACGCGGCAATCTTGGTTTGCAACAGTCCCATCTCCATATTGCCAGACCCGATATGAAAACTGATCGGTAAGTCGAGTTCGCAGGCGACTTCCCACAGCGGATTCCACTGTGGATCACCTAACAGCGGTTGGCCCAAGGATTGCGGCTCGCCGGTGAACAGAATGCCTTTATGCCCCATGGCGGCGCAGCGGCGCACTTCCTTCACCGCCGCCGCTACATCCCAAAACGGCAGTGAAGTGATCGGCAGCAAGCGCCGGGCGTCGGCCGACGCCCACTCGGTCTGCCAGTCGTTGTAGATTTGCACGCAAGTCAGCATCAGCTCCGGGTCGCCCAACTTCAGGAATTGCTGGGCGCCAAAGCCGCCAACGTTGGGGTACATGACCATGGCCCAGATGCCCATCTGGTCCATGTACTTGAGCCGCGCTTTGGCATCGTAGGCCCCAGGGTGCATTTCTTCAAAGGTCTTGGGCGGATTCTTCATACTCCCCACCCCGGCAGTCGCGGTCAGCCCTGGACTGGCGATCAGGCCTCCTCCTCCTCCTACGACCCACGATAGGCTCCCGTCGCCCGTAGTTTCAATCCGCGGCACTTGGTCGCGCAGCTTGGCCGGGGCGGTCTGACCCGCGCTATTCGGACTGCCCACCACGAGCCCTTCCTCATCTGCGAGCTGAACCACCCGGTTGCCTGGATCGTCAGCGCTGAAGCCCTCGCGCAGGTGGCGGCACGACTCGGCGTTAGCGATGCCTATCAATAGGTCCTTGACTCCTAAGGCGTGTGGTCCGCACTCTGTCCGAAAACCGCCGGCC
>CAZUFQ010000930.1:0-2907 GCA_964618735.1 uncultured Enterobacteriaceae bacterium | reverse complement strand
AAAAAGCTTGGGTACCCGCCCTTTGCCCGTATGGTGAACGTTCGTTTTGAGGGCGTAGATGGCGAACGCGTCAGAACTGCAGCAGAACAGTTTGTGGTGCGTCTTTCCGCCTTCAAGACCTCGACCAACAGTAAAGGTCCGACGATCTTGGGGCCAGCGCCCGCGCCAATTGAACGCATCAAAGGACGTGAGCGTTGGCAGGTGCTGATCAAAGGAGAAGATCGCCCGCTTTTGCACGAACTCGTAGCGAAAGTTCAGGAGGAGGCGCCCGGACGAGGTGGGTCATCACAGCTGCGCATCGTCGTTGATGTTGATCCGTATAACATGTTATAGGTCCACACGATGATCAGAGAAATCTTGCATTTTCCCGACCTCCGTTTGAAACAAGGCGGTCAAGATGTCACTAACATTACCGGAGACCTGGTGCAGACGGTCGATGACATGGTTGCCACTATGTACGACGCTCCAGGCATCGGTTTGGCGGCGGTGCAGATTGGGGTTCTGCAGCGGATTATTGTCGTAGACGTCAATCACGAAGAGCCTGGAAAAGATTTGCTTAAGCTGATTAACCCGGTCATTACTGCTCGCGAAGGGGAAATTATCTGGGAAGAAGGTTGTTTGAGCGTGATCGAATACACGGCCGAAGTGAAACGAGCCGCCAAGGTTGAAATCAAAGCCTGGACCCCGGATCAGAAAGAAGTCATTCTCCAGGCGGAGGATCTCCTTGCCGTTGCTCTCCAACACGAAATCGACCATCTAGATGGGAAGTTATTTATCGACCGCATTAGTCGTCTCAAGCGGGAACTCTACGCTCGTAAAGTAAAGAAGCTCTTGCGTGAAGGTCGGCCGCTGGAACCCCGCAAGAAACAAGCAGCAATTTAGGGATGAGAGGCTAGAGGCTTAGGGCTTGCTTTTCATTTCCCAACCCCTAACCCCCAATCCCTAAATCCTTTTTTAGACCTATGCCTGACCTCCAGTTCCTCTTGCCTATTGCTCGTCCTCTGCGTCTCATGTTTATGGGCACGCCGGAGTTTGCTGTCCCTTCGTTGCGAGTACTGCTCGAAGGGGAAGATGCTGTTGTCGGCGTCTTTACCCAACCGGACCAGCTGTCTGGCCGCGGCATGACCCTCCATGCCCCACCGGTGAAAACTTTGGCTGAAGCCTATGGCGTCCCAGTATTTCAACCGAGCAAATTACGAGCGCCTGAGGTGCTTGCTCGTTTACACGAATGGCGACCTGACCTGATTATCGTTGTCGCGTATGGAAAGATGTTGCCAAATGCGATACTGGAATTCCCCTCGCTCGGGTGCATCAATGTGCATGCGTCACTGTTGCCCAAATATCGCGGCGCCGCGCCTATCCAGTGGGCGATTGCCCAGGGAGAGGGCGAAACTGGAGTGACGATTATGTGCATTAGTGAACGGATGGACGCCGGCGATATTCTCCTGCAACGCACCCTCCCGATAGAGAAAAACGACACCGGTGGAAGTTTACACAATAAACTCTCGCAAATCGGGGCCCAGGCGCTGAGAGAAGCCCTCCAGCTTTTAAAACAAGGACAATTACCCACTCGTCAACAGAATGAAGCCGAAACGACCTATGCGCCGATCATCAAGAAAGAAGATGGCCGCATTGATTGGACCCAAGAGGCGATTGTCATCGAGCGGCGTATTCGCGCGTTCAATCCTTGGCCATCCGCCTACTCTACGTTTCAGGGAAAACTACTAAAAATTTTCAAGGCCCAGCCGGACACACAGGCTCCGCACACGAGCGCGCCTCCGGGAACTGTCACAGAAGCATCAGCAGTGCATCTCCTTGTTGCGACTGGCAACGGGCAGCTCGCCATAGAAGAGGTGCAACTCGAAGGAAAAAAGCGCATGTCCATCGAAGAATTTCTACGAGGACACGCCATTCGGCGCGGGATGCAATTGGGCGCTTGAGCGGATTGCATTGACGAGTCGCGGAAGAAGGTGCAAGAGAAGATCTGAAGGAGGATTACCGATGCCAGAAAAATACACGATGGACGATGTGAAAGCGCTCTCCCAGAAATACAAGAACTGGGGCAAGTGGGGAGCAAACGATCAGCTCGGAACTCTGAACTACATTACGTCGGAAAAGGTCGTTGATGCAGCAAAACTTGTCAAACAAGGTAAAACCTTTTCTCTCGCCATTCCTTTCGATGATAAAGGACCGCAAACGGGAGCGTTTGGTCGGTTCAATCCGATTCACTTCATGCTGCAAGACGGCGGCGACATCGTAGCCGGGGCCCAGGATCATCTGCCCAATCTGCGCTACACGGACGACGCCGTGACCATGCCGCTGCAGTGCGCCACCCAGTGGGACGCGCTCGCGCATATTCTGTATGAAGACCGCATGTACAATGGCTATGCGGCTAACGAAATCACCAGCTCTGGCGCCAAGAAAAATGGCATCGAGAACGCGAAGAGCAAAATCATCACTCGTGGTGTGCTGCTTGATGTTGCTCGTTATCGCAAGAAGAATTGGCTTGACCCCGGAGAAGCGATTTATCCAGCGGATCTGGACGGGGCTGCGAGCATGGGCAACGTCAGCGTCGGCAAGGGTGATATTGTGTTGATCCGCACTGGTCAGATCGCCCAGGTGCGAGCCGAGAAAAGCTGGGGGACCTATAGTGGCGGTTCAGCGCCAGGTCTGGGAGTGGCCTGCGCCTCATGGCTCTGCGAAAAGCAGGTCGCGGGCTATGCGACCGACACCTGGGGCACCGAAGTCATTCCGAACGAAACCGCGGATGTCTTTCAGCCATTGCATGTCATCCTGATTGTCCATGTCGGCATGCTTGTGGGCGAAATCTTCGGTTGTGATGAACTTGCCGAAGACTGTGTAAAAGACAGCGTCTACGACTTTATGTTTGTGACGCCGGCGCTGCCC
>CAZUFQ010000929.1:0-2922 GCA_964618735.1 uncultured Enterobacteriaceae bacterium | reverse complement strand
CCCAGTCCGTCATATTGAAAACTAGCCGTGAGGCTTGGACCACTAAGACTCACGAGCTGATTGCGGGCATTCCAGGTATACGTCGTCGTGCCAGATGAATCAGTCAGCGTGGCCAGGTTCCCATTGGCGTCATACGTGGCGCTTTTGTTGCCAAGCGTCAACTGCTCGTTGGCGGCATCATAGGTGGCGGTGTTCAGCGCCTGGGGCAGCCCAGTCCGAGCATAAGAACCGCCTGTGGCGATGCGCCTGCCGGCTTTGTCATAGCTGTCCGTAAGTTCTCCAAGGTGGAGGTTAGTAACTTTCTTTTACCCACAAGTCTTGTCTACTAAAGAGAAACCAAGGTGTATATCCGTCAAGCGAGACATCCCGCGCCAGATCACCAGCGTGCCGGGTGGCGGATCACTGGCCCGCGCCAGGTAGCCCCCGAGCTTGGCCAGTTGCAGAAGACACGCCTCCAGCGACGGCCTGGACCCTGCACGGTTGGGGTGGACACCCTGGAGGAGCTGGAGCTCCACAAGCGTGAAGACCTCCGAGGCCGGGAGATGCGGAGCAGCTCGGTGAAGCAGGGTGAGCCAGAAGACGCGCCAACTGAGAATACAAAAGATGGCCAGAAGATTCACCAACCGCTCGGCTGTGCGTAAGCGGGATTCCTCAGCGCGACAGCCCGATTTGAGAATTTTGTGAAACGTTTCGATGTGGCAGTCGCAACCCATAAAACGATCGACCTAGTCGTCCACACGCAGGTGAAGAAGTTGCAGCGGAACATGCGGAGATAATCCGGCTTCGCCGTCGTCGTTCTCTTCCAGCAGAATGGAGGTCGGGAGGGGAACGATGAAACACTTGTTCGTTCGGCACCAAATCTCGGTCGCGGATCCACTCCAGCAGGAACGGCTGCGGCGTGCACTCGCGATCATAATGGAACAGCAGGAGGACGATCATGGAAGTGGCACTGTACGCCAGAGTCTCTACCCCCAATCAACAACAGGAAGGAACGATTGCCAGTCAGGTGCAATCCCTCCATCTCTATATTCAGCAACAGGGATGGAGTCTGTTACCGACGCATGAGTATATAGATGAAGGGGTGAGTGGGGTGCGGCTAGACCGCCCAGCCTTGGATCGACTGCGGGATGGCGCGCAACGTGGCGAGTTTGATGCCGTGGTCGTGCTGTCGCCCGATCGGTTGGCCCGTAACTACGCCCATCAATGGTTACTGATCGAGGAATTCGAGAAACTGCAGGTGCAATGGATTTTTCTGCAGAACCCCTTTGGCGACACCCCGCAAGGGAAACTGCTCACCCAGATGCAAGGCATGATGGCGGAGTACGAGCGCGCTCAGATTCACGAGCGCACCCGGCGCGGGCGATTGGAGAAAGCGCGCCGCGGGGAGTTCATCCCGTGGGCGTTTCGGTGTTATGGCTATCGGTACCTCCCCAAACGCCATGGCTATGCGCCGCAAGTCGCGATTGACCCCGAAGAAGCAGAAGTCGTCCGCCAGCTGTATCGGAGGGTGGTGGAAGAGCAGCTGAGCTGTCGCCAATTGACCAAGCGGCTCAACGAGGCCCGGACCCCCACGCCGTCAGGAAAAAACCTCGTGTGGCAACCCGCGACAGTACGAACCATTCTCACGAACCGCGTTTATACTGGCCAGGCCCGCTACAACTA
The DNA here is from genome assembly GCA_964618735.1 of uncultured Enterobacteriaceae bacterium. Taxonomy (GTDB): domain Bacteria; phylum Desulfobacterota; class Binatia; order Bin18; family Bin18; genus SYOC01. Next base: position 1,260 of record CAZUFQ010000929.1, on the reverse strand, counting down.
TCGCCAACCCGTACTGCCCAAATATCGCAAAGCCGACGAAACGCGCATGCATTATCTCAAGACTGGACGCAGCTACCGGCCTGCCCAAGAGTGGGTGTGGAGTGAGGCCCCCGCTATCATTCCTATGGAGCTGTTCGAGAAGGCGCAACTGCAATTACAACGGAACGCTGAGACTGCTCGAAAAATGTATCAACCTGCGTCCCGACGCTACTTACTGCGTACGTTAGTAAAATGTGGCGAGTGTGGCCTCGGGATGGTAGCTTCCCATCAACGTAGCGTCTGTAAGAAGTATGAGTATCTCTATTATGAATGTAAGGGGCATACTCCGCTCACCTGCGGGCGCGTCACCAAATGTCTCTCGCGCCGGGTGCGGGCCGACCGGCTGGATGCCGTAGTGTGGCAGTCGCTGAGTGAGTTGCTCCGCACCCCCACCGTCATTCCCCAGCTCCATCACACCTGGGCCCAGGCCAAACAGCAAAACCTCACCACGCTCACGACGCAGCACGCGCAAGTGCTGCAGCGCAAGCAGCGTGTGGAGCGCCAAGTCCAGCGTCTGGTAGATGCCTATCAAGCTGAGATCATCACTCTGAGTGAATTACAACTCCGCCGCCAGAAATTGACCGCCGAACTGCAGCAGCTCGACCGGGACTTGTCCCACCTGACGCACTCACAACAGCAGACGCTGCACTGGCAACAAGTGATTGAGCATGTCGAGCACTTTCGCCACTTGTTAGGCGACAATCTGGAGCGCCTCTCCTTTGCCGATCGCCAAACGGTCGCCCAGTGCCTGATCAAGAAAGTCGTCGTCACTGGAGAGCAGGTCGATATCGCTTATGTCCTCCCTTTTGCCCAAACCCCTCAGGTATATAATAGCAGTCAGCAGCCTGAGGGGACGCCAGGTCATTTTTACCGGTTGCGACTGGCAGACCTCAATTCTCCACCGCAGCGCGTACCACGTGAGCTTTTCGATGGCTGATCGTAGGGAGCGCACGGACAGATTGGTGAGCAGCTTCCAGACAATCCGCTCCTCTCTCTCCACTCGCCCTCGTTCACGGGCTTCAATGACGGTGAGGGTCAGCTCGGGATAGGCGCGTTTTTTATATTCCGGTGGATGCACCACCAGCCGCAGGAACTTGATCGCCAGCTTGGCCTGCCGCTGTTTTCCTTGCTTATTGGTGACCGGCAGGCAATAGTAGCCCTGGACCGGGGCTTGGGCCAGGAGCTGGGAAGGCCGGGCGCATGATTATGTTATGGGACAAT
>CAZUFQ010000928.1:0-2924 GCA_964618735.1 uncultured Enterobacteriaceae bacterium | reverse complement strand
GGAAGAAGCCATCAGCGATTATCTGACCGCTCGATTCCCAGACAGCCCGCTTCCCGCCATGTTGGGGCCCACCATCTGGAAACGGACCGAAGGTAACCCTCTTTTCATGATTAACATGATAGACAATATAGCCAGGCAAGGACTTATTGCTCATCGGCAAGGAGCATGGACCGTCCAAGCAAACGTCGACGATATTGAGGAGAGTATTCCTGACAGTCTCCGGCAGTTAATCGAACAACAAATGGACTTACTTGAACCTCAGGACCGACTGCTTCTCGAAGTTGCCAGTGTAGCTGGAGTTGAGTTCCCTGCCGCGGCCGTGGCCGCCGGGATGCAGGAGGAGGAAGAACTGACGGAAGAGCGCTGTGCGACCCTCGCGCACCGAGGGCAATTTATTCGGTTCCGGGAATACCAAGAATGGCCTGATGGGAGTGTGACGGGCCACTATCGCTTCGTCCACGCGCTGTACCAAGAAGTCTTGTATCGCCGCCTCACGCCCAGTCGGCGCCGACGTCTTCATCAAAGTATTGGCGAGCGCGAAGAAAGAGGCTATCAAGAGCAGCATGGAGAAATTACGAGCATCCTTGCCGTCCATTTCGAGCATGGACGTGACCATGCTCGCGCTGTTCGGTATTGCCATCTTGCAGGAGAAAATGCCTTACGACGCCACGCCTACCAGGAAGCAATCGCCCATCAAACAAAAGCGCTGGCGCTCCTCACCCTGTGGCCGGATTCTCCGCAACGGGCGCAACAGGAACTCATGATTCAGATTGCTCTGGGGGCCCCGCTCATCGCCACCACAGGACATGCGTCTCCAGAAGTTGAACGAACCTACGCTCGCGCTCAAGAGCTCTGTCGCCAGGTCGGCGAGACCCCGCAGTTGTTTCCCGTCTTGTGGGGCATCTGGGTCGTGTACTTTGTCCGAGGCGATTTACTCACTGCACAAGAACTGAGCAAACAATTGTTGCGACTCGCTCAGGATGCAGAAGACCCCGATTGCCTCCTTGAAGCCTGTGTCGCCGCGGGACTCACGGCTGTCTGCCTTGGCGAGTTCGCCAATGCGTGGGACTCTTTGCAACGGGGGATTGCAATTTATGATCGCGAGCGACATCGAGGGCATATCTTCATTTATGGTCAAGACCCTGGGATGGTCTGCCTGTCGTGGGGGGCCTGGGCGTTGTGGTTTCTGGGCTATCCGGAACAGGCGCTTCGTAAGAGCCGCGAAGCTGTCACCCTCGCACGCGAGCAAGCCTCTCCTTTCAGTCTTGTTTACGCCTGCGGCTGTGCGAGCGCCTTGCATCAGTTTCGGCGTGAAGTTAAAGAAGTGGAAACATATGCCCGAGAAAACTCCACCCTTTCCGCGTCTCAAGGATTCACGCTTTGGTACGCTGCGGCGCAGGTGCTTTTGGGTTGGACCCTGACGGAACAAAATCATCCAATGGAAGGGCTGCAGGAATTCTATACCGGCCTAAATGCTTGGCAGGCGACCGGCGCCGGCTTTCTGCAGCCGTATGGATTTGCCTTGCTGGCGGAAGCCTATTGGCGCACCCAGCAGACCGGCGAAGGGTTCGCCTCATTAAGCGGGGCCTTTGCCCTCGTCGAAACGAAGAGAGAGCAGCTGTGGGAAGCCGAGTTGTATCGGCTGAAGGGAGAATTGCTGCTACAACAGGAGTCACACGGGTGAACGAGTCGCCGTGACGTCCTGCGCAGTTTTCAGTTGACGTCTATTGACCACCGCATTTTCCATAATTTTGTCTAGTTCTTCTTTTCCGTTTCGAGATCGTCGACAGAAGGCAGACCTCTCTTTGAAGCCCCTCCATTATTTCCAGTAGTCCTGCGGAGCCCTCATCAAAAATCGTTATTACCGCAACGTTTTCTCATTCCTCTTGTTCAGGATTCTGCACGCCACATCCTTCCGTTTTCGCTGCAGTTAGAAGGTTGCGGTCTGCACACACGAACACAAGATCAGTCTTCAGGCGTTTGCGGAACCACAGGGCTGTGCAGAGGTGAATAGCGTCGAACCCTCTGAGCGGGTGGCGTTGAACCAAGGAGAGCAAATCGGTAAAGACAGATTCGGTTACTTCGACCACAACAAACTCTTTCCACTCCTGCTGAAAACTCTCTACGGCGTGGGTAAAGTCTGCTTCTGTGATTTCTTTCTCTCGTCGTTTCCGCGCTAGCGCCGCCAAAAGTTCGGCATAGGCAACCTTTGAGGCCACTAATACGTTCTCAGGTTGAAAGAGACGCTGAATCCAAGCTGAGCCCTTTTCCGCATAGTATCGTTTGACGAGGGCGCTGGTATCTAGGTAATAGATCACCGCCGGCCCTCTAAAACAAGTTGTGAGAGCGGCAGCCCCTTCCCTTTAATGGCAGGAGAACGTTTTAAGAACCCCTTTCCTCGCGGTAAAGAAAGATTTCCTTCCACCGCCAGCCTTGCTAAGAGGTCTTCTGTCTCACTTCCCTCGTCTTCTGAGATTGGTTTGAGGACGCCAACAGGTTTGCCTCGGTCCGTCACGATGAAAGTTGTTCCTTGACGCACCAGACGTAGGTAGTGTGTCAAGCGATCCTTGAGCTCCCTCGTCCCCACTGTTTGCATGTGATGCTCCAGAAAATCTTTGTGGCTATTGTAGCCTCAAGTAGAAGCGGAGACAAGCAAAGGTTTCATCGTGCCGGTGAGGAAAACTCCCTCCAAGCCGAAACAGAAGAAGCGCCTGAACGAAGCGTCGCACCCTAAGCCAACAGAAAAGAGAACGTCATCCCTCTTGCGCCCGACCTTGAAAGGTTGGGCTACCGACCCACCACTCTTATGCGGTCGCCTAGTGGTAGCTACGGGGTCTCAATCCATGGCGATATTGGACCGCGGCGCCTTACCGCCCACGAAACTGCGGCGCACGCTTCTCCATGAACGCTCGCACTCCTTCTTG
>CAZUFQ010000927.1:2818-2925 GCA_964618735.1 uncultured Enterobacteriaceae bacterium | reverse complement strand
CGGCTCATGACGTGTCGCCTCCCCTCACGGTATACGAGCGGGCAAGCCGACGCGGGTGGACCGGGAGCCAACCAGCGGCGCCCATCCGCCCGAGACCACGGAAACCC
>CAZUFQ010000927.1:0-2808 GCA_964618735.1 uncultured Enterobacteriaceae bacterium | reverse complement strand
GGTCCTCCACCCGCCCCCGCCACCCGGGGGGACACTGGGATCTCGGTCGGCCGGGCCTCCCCGCAGAGCCGCGCGGCCAGGTTCGTCACGGTGCCGATGGCACCGTAGTCCCAGCGCCCCTCGAACCCGATGGCCCCGATGGTCGCGTAGCCCCGCGCGATGCCGATGCCGACGCCGAGGTCGTAGCCGCGCTTGCGCCAGCCCGCGTCGATCTGGCGCAGGCGCTCGCGCATGGCGAGCGCCATGCGGATCGCGCGCTCGGGCGCGTCCGGCACCGGAACCGGGTCGTTGAAGAAGATCATCATGCCGTCGCCGGTGAAGCGCTCCAGCGTCCCTTCGTGCTCAAGAATCAGTTTCCCCATCTCGGCATGATAGTCCCTGAGCACTCCCATTACTTCTTCTGGTTCAACCTGTTCGGCGAAGGTCGTAAATCCTCGGAGATCGAGGAACACCACCGTCACTTCACGGCGGTGAGTCTTGAGCGGGTCCTCAGCGCCGCCTGTCAGAATCAGCTCAGCCAGCTGTGGCGAGAAGAAGCGTTTGAGGCGACTTAGCTGCTCTACCATTTGATACATGCGCGCATTGTCGATCGCCGTAGCGGCCTGGTTAGCGACAATGTTAATAAGAATCTCATCGAGCTCGTCAAAGGCATTAGGCTTGGGACTTTCAATCACCAATACGCCAATAAGCCGGTCTTTCACGAGAAGCGGGATAGCAAGTTGGCTCTGGACGTTCGGAAGTCCTGGGAGAGCGGCCACGGTTGGGCTCTGTCCCAATTGTCCAGCCGCCTGCATATTCGCTCGCACGGCGGCAAGATAGCGGACGCTGGCCCCGATGTTCCCCACGCGCATCATTTTCTTTCGTTCGGCCACAACACCAATGACGCCGTGCCCGAACGCGATCTCCGCGCCAGTCGTAGCGTTTTCATAACCGCGGCTCGCGACGACTTTGAGTCGGTCGGCTGACTGATCTCTAAGCAGGATCATCGCGTATTGAAACCCCAGGACCCGGTCCATCGCGCTTAAAAGGACGTCAAGGATGCGCTCCAAATCTAAGGTCGAGGTAATCTCAGCGGAGATTTGCTGAATAATCCGGACCTCGTTACTCTTGCGCGCCAGCTCACGGTTGAGTTGATCAATCAGCTGCTGATTCTCAGCGATTTGGGTGCGAATCCCTTCAGCGGTTTCTCTTTCTTCAGCCACGGAACGCCTCACCTCTCAACTTTAGCGTCGCTTGCCAGCGCAATTTCCGACAGCGGCAGACGCTCACCCGCTGTCTTTGTCGCAGAGAGAACTCTATAAATGTCCGCCGCCCGAAGTTTGAAAATTCCCTTCATGCCGGTCAGTGAAGCAATGGCCTCAATTTGCATGTCCATAACGTCAAACACCGGACCACTGGTCTCGGAATGATCGTACTCGATCTCAAGGTCCCAGGTCTCCAGCGTCTCCGGGTTTGTAACCCACGCCAGCGCACGAGGATTTTCCTTAATATTTTTAATTGTCTTACTGAAAAACTGATAGGAGAGCGCCACATGGTCAGCGTCCACATAGTAGACTTGAGAAACGACCGAGGTATTCGGTGTCCCATCCAGGGAACAGGTCGCCACATGCGAGGGAAGAACTCCTTGCATCGCTGGTTTGATTTCGTTCGGTAATACTCCCATACGATATTCCTCTTTGCGTCCCCACAGCTTCTCGCCTAGCTGAGCTTTTTCCCCGCTTCGGGACCTGGGGTCTGGAGAAAAATCTCCTCCACCCGGAAGGTGATCGCCACTGCTGGTTGATAGATAGTCCCCAGTACAAAAGGTCGCACAATTGGCTCGGGATAGCCAAACTGGAGCATGGTAGAAAGGAGTTTCGACCTATAGATCTCCTGCACCGCACGATCTTTTTCATCGCCAGGGCGTGAAGAAAGAAAGGTTCCCTTGAGCTGATACGCCTCGTGCGTGAGCAAATTTATTCCCAGGGCAACCCTGCCGTTGTGCTTGAGGTTGCGCAGGATTTGTTGGGAGCGACTTTCAGGCACAAAAAACGTGACGACTTCCTTGTCAGGATGGACTACAGCGCCGACCACAAGCGTATGGGCGGGATGAAGCTGCTCGTCACGAGTACCGGCGCTCATCACCGCCGGACCATGAATAGCTTCTATGATTCTGTCAGGCAGCATGTGAAGTTCTTTCCTCTTCGCACACGTAGCATACACGAGCCGCCCAGCACATTTCTACCTCTAAGACCACGGAGCAACAGGGAAAGGAAGTTGCACCTCGCTTGCCCACGCGGTGGACTGTTGCAGGGCTTCCTCTAAACTGGGTTGCGCTCTTGCTCGTTCCGTTTCGGACAAGCGGGACCACAAATAATACGCGGCAATTAACCGATTTGTAGGCGTAATCTCAGCCCACAGGTTTATAGGTTCCTGCCATTGCGCATCATAGACTGTAGAGTCCTGCGCACAGGGCGCAACGAGCTGGGAAATCGTTAGTACAAAAGGGAGAATCACCGTGCGCCGCCGCTGGCCTTTGGCTATGTACGCTGCGATCACTGGCGGCTGCCCTTCCAAAGGGGCGATGTCTCTATAGGATTGAAGGTCAAGACTCACTTCGGCGGCAACCCGCTCCGCGAGAGATGTCCGAATCTTGCTGCTCAGACTCGTTCTCTCCCCATTGGACCGGACCATGCCGCCCGGACACGCGAATTGATCGTTGCCCTCGAAGCCCAAGCGATAGGCTGTTTTGACGCACAATAATCTTCGCGACCGCTCATGCTCAATCACCAGCACTTAGCCGACGCCAAACTGGACACCATGACCACA
>CAZUFQ010000926.1:0-2926 GCA_964618735.1 uncultured Enterobacteriaceae bacterium | reverse complement strand
TGGCTGCTCAATCCGCTCGTCACTTTGGCCGCGCCCCCGTTGAAGGACAACGCCTTACTGTATTTGCCGGTGGTCGTCCACGTCGCGCCTGCCTCTACGCCATTGCGGTTATTCCCTGATACATCCGTCACCGTCGTCCCAGCGCCTTCATCAAAATTGTATGCGACTGCCAGTCCAGCAATTCCTTGATTGTCCACTGTGACTGGGACTGTAGCAGATAGGGTTTGATTTCCCGCTGCGTCGCGCGCTAAGGCTGTAAGCGTATGAGATCCATTAGGAATTGTGGTAGTGTCCCAAGGAATCGAATAGGGAATGATGGTCTCTTCACGACCGAGGTCAACGCCGTCAAGACGGAACTGCACCCCCGCCACACCGATGTTATCTGAGGCTGTGGCCGTTACTGTTGTTGTCCCCTTCACGGTGGTCCCAGTAGTAGGGGTCGTAATGGACACCGTAGGAGCTTTCGTGTCGTTGCAAACCTCATTGCTATAGTCGGAGTTACCGAGGGAATTATAGGCGTAGACATGATAACAATAGGTTGTGCCTGTAATCACAGTCGTATCAGAAAAGACAGTGACGTTGGTAGCCATAGTCGCGAGCGGGACATACGCGCCGGTCGTACCCGTCTTCCGTTCTAATTTGAATCCAGCTTCGTTGTTCGAATTGTCTATCCAGCTCATGGTTATCTGAGCGGCGCTTACTTTCTCCGCCCACACGGTTGTTACAAGAGATAAAAGGATGAACAAGGTCGATAAAACGCGGCCTCGTACAAAAAACATTGATATACCTCCGAGTAGCCATTTGCGACACACGGGCCAGAGGAGGCAGGGTGTTTCACCTGGGGCGGCTCTGCGACCATATTCCGAGCGCTCAGAACGTAGGCCAGTAGCTTTGCGTCCCATCCTTTGAGATGGTTTGCTTTTTCAGGGTTGAAGAAGTGAGACTGGTGCTTTACTAAGATTTGGGCTATCTGCCTCAATATCTAAAGCAAGCGCATTGGTCCTTACCTGTAGAATTTTAAGGGACCAACGAAAATGTCTTCTTTCTCTTTATCGCTTTCCTCATTGAAGCGTGTCGTTGCTGTCAAGAAGAGCAAAGAGCACGCCAGAAAAAAAAAGAGGAACCAGGCAGAAAACATTCGATTTTTGTCTCTCTCTCTATTCTCGAATCGTCAATCTTTCAACATTAGTGAGATTTTTTTGACTTTTTCTGAATATTTCTCAGCAAAGGTGCAGGGCAACGTTGTCAACGTATTTACCCTGACGCTGGACCTTACGGCAGGAGTGTCAAAGAGTTTGATACAAAGGATGAGTAGGGAACAGAAGCATTATTGGAAAAATTGAATTATTGAGGGATTAAACCATTAGTTGATTGAGGACCGTAAATTAAGTTGAGCCGTGCAAAACCCAACGGCTCCAGCGAGTTGACAGGTGAAAAAGGGGGTTCGTGAGGTAAAGGGATAAGTCTATAGAAGACTGCGCACCCAGGCGAAGCCGAGGCGCGAGCTCGACAAGGCTGGGAACGGCTGCCCTCTATCCCAACCTATGCCCCCACTGCGGGGAATGTTGACAATCTCTAGTCGATCGCCACTGCGATACACTGCGTCCGGTAGGCAATGGCGCCCTTGGCCACCAGCGTCCAACGAATCCCAAAGACCAACCTTGCAAAAGGGGCCAATTGGCCTGGGGTGAAGAGCGCTTGCCCTTGGGCGTTTCTCTGGGGATTGGTTTCCGGGGTGGTGGTGGAAAGCACCCCAGCGGAGCCCTCGTCACACCCGCCGTTAAAAAGGAGCAGGGTCACATCGTAACTCGTGTTCGCTTTGGCGCCGTTGTCCTATCTGGCGCGCTGGCAAGCACCTTTACGGCTCTTCGTGGTTGGGACGTATCGTCCGGCAGAGGCGTTGCGGCACAAGCATCCATTGACCACCGTACAGGGGGAACTCGCCGGGCAAGGATTGTGTATAGAAGTGGCTCTTCCATTCTTGTCAGAGTCCGCCGTCACAGAGTATCTTCAGCAGCGAGCGCCAAACCACACGGCGCTCGGTCACCTCGCATCGACCTGTTATCGCCAGACCGCTGGACTCCCCTTATTCATGGTGGTGCTCGTGGACGAGTGGCTTGCGCAGAGGCAAGGGTCGGAGCAGAACGGCGGCGAGAGAGCCCAGAGGTCGGCCGCCGCACTCAGCGGGCAGGCTCCTGAGCGCTTGCGGCAGCTGGTTAGTGTCCAGATGGAGCGGATGACGAGTCGGGAGCAACGCCTATTGGAAGCGGCGAGTGTAGCGGGGTTCGAGTTCTCGACGGTGGAGGTGGCGGCAGCGCTGGCCGCAGACGAAGTAACCACAGAAGAACACTGTGAGCAGCTCGCGCGCCGGCCGCAGTTTCTGCGACCAGCAGGTGTGAGTGAATGGCCAGCAAGGAATCGTCCTCTATGATCCTCAACAGCATCATGCCCATGCTTTTCTCCAGGGCCTGGACCCCGGAGTATCTTGTCTCATTTATGCCGCTTATGTCCTCTGGTATCTTGGTTATCTCGATCAAGCTGTAAGAAGAATCCAAGAAGTGGCCAAGCTAGCCGGAGAGTTAGCGCATCCCTTGAGTTTAGCACAAGCCCACTACAGTGTGGCGGTGGTCTCCCTTAATCGTCGAGAGGTCCACCTCGTCCAAAAGCACGCCGAGGCTGAGATTGCTCTTGCGACGGAACAGAGGTTTTAGCAGTTCTGGGCGTGGGGAACAATTCGGCGGGGCTGGGCGTTGGTTCAGAATGGGCGAGGAGAGGAAGGCATTGCCCAGCTTCAAGAAGGATGGGCAGCTTTGCAGGCTACGAAGGCGCAGATGACTCAGGCTCTTTTCCGCGCCACGTTAGCCGAGGCGTACGGCGCGGTGGGGCGGACGCAGAAGGACACCACGCAGGTCGTCGACACATCGGG
>CAZUFQ010000925.1:0-2931 GCA_964618735.1 uncultured Enterobacteriaceae bacterium | reverse complement strand
GACGTGTTCCACAGGTCGAATGCCAAATTTCACGCATGACCCGGGTGGACTGCTAGAGCTCCTCAAAGTTAATCTAACGAGATATTTGCCTTACAACCGTGCCAACGAGAATCGCTATGCAAAATACACTAGCCCTTGCTCCCCACGCTCCGGCTGCAGTAGATGGCGCTCCGCTACGTAGCGTGCATACGTCGAACTTACCGGCGCTGTTTACCCAGCTCGGCATCAGTTTGGTGGTCTCGACCTATCAGGCAGGCAAAGTCATCTTGGTGCGCGCCGACAGCGGGGTGCTGAACACGCACTTCCGCACGTTCGCCAAACCTATGGGCATCGCCGCCAATCAGCACCGACTTACGGTGGGCGGCAGCAATACAGTCTGGGATTATTGGAACATGCCCGCTGTCGCCCAGAAGCTAGAACCGGTTGGGAAGCATGATGCTTGCTACTTGCCCCGGCGTATCCATGTCACCGGCGACATCGACATTCATGAACTGGCGTACGATCGCCAGCACGAACTCTGGCTGGTGAACACGCGCTTTTGTTGTCTTTGTACACTCGATGCTGAGCATAGTTTTGCGCCGCGGTGGCGTCCTCCATTTATCAGCGCCCTGGCCCCTGAAGATCGCTGTCACCTGAACGGGTTGTGTATGGTGGATGGCCGCCCCAAGTATGTCACTGCTCTGGCGGAGACCGACACCGCTGGCGCGTGGCGCGCCCACAAGGCGCGGGGCGGGTTGCTGCTCGATGTGGAGACGAATGAAATTTTGCTGCGTGGGCTCTCCATGCCCCACTCGCCCCGCTGGCATCAGAATCAGCTCTGGGTGTTGGAATCGGGGGAAGGCAGTTTGGCGAAGGTCGATCTCCGGCGCGGCGCCTGGCAGACGATCGCGCAAGTGCCGGGGTTCACGCGCGGGATCGATTTCTATGGGCCGCTGGCGTTTATCGGCCTCTCGCAAGTGCGTGAGAGCGCCACGTTTAGCGGCATCCCTCTCGTCCAGCGCCTCAAAGAACGCATCTGCGGGGTGTGGGTGGTGCACATTGAGACTGGGCAAATCGTCGGCTTCCTCCGCTTTGAAGCAGGCGTGCAGGAGATCTTCGCCGTCCAGGTGCTGCAAGGAGCTCGATTCCCCGAGATGTTGGAGTGGAATGATGAACGGCTGGCGCAATCCTACGTGCTACCGGATGCGGCCTTGGCCGAAGTCAAGTTGCCTTCAGAAGCGGAGCTGCAACACTCGCCAGCGTTTCATTTCCAGCGCGGTATGGATTGCTATCGTAAAGGCCAGCTTGACGAGGCCATCACCGCCTTTCGTCGCTGCGTGGTCCTGCAACCCGAATTCCCTAATGCTCGTTACAATCTGGGGATCGCCTTGGGAGATGCAGAGCAATATACTGAGGCGCTCGATCATTTGCAGCACGTCGCCGCCGCCGAGCCCGAACGCGCTGAGGTGTATAACAGTCTCGGCCATGTGCTCAATCAACAGCGCCAGCCGCGGCAAGCCGTGGCTTACTACGAGCAGGCCATTCAGCTCCGCCCCGATTACGCCCAGGCGCACTTCAATCTCGGAGTGACGCTCTTGCAGTTGGGCGACTATCAACGGGGCCTGGTCGAATACGACTGGCGCTGGCGCACGGGGCAGTTCACGCCCTTTCAGTGTCCGCAGCCGCAGTGGGATGGCAGCCCGATTCCTGACAAAACTTTGCTCATTCACACCGAGCAAGGCGCGGGCGACGCGGTGCAGTTCGCTCGCTATCTGCCGTGGGCGGCGCAGCGGTGCAAACAACTGATCCTGGTTTGTTTGCCGAACCTGATGCCGCTGTTCGCCACAATTCCAGGCATCACGCAGATCCGTGAACCTGGCCAAATCGGCGTGCATGAATTTGACGCTTATCTGCCGTTGCTTAGTCTGCCGCGGGTGCATGGGACAACGCTTGACATTATTCCCGCCGCGGTCCCTTATCTGGACGCGCAGGCTATCCGGCGGCGGAAGACCAACGGGACCTTGGCCTTGCCGTCGTCCTCGCAGCGCAAAGTCGGCATTGTATGGGCAGGAAGTCCGACGCATGCCAATGATCGTAATCGTTCATGTCCTTTGCCGGTATGGCTGCCGCTTCTACGCACCCCGGGGCTGGAATTTTACAGCCTCCAGAAAGACGGGAGCAGTCGGGGGCTAGCCGAACTGCCGGAGGATATAACACTTCGTGACCTTGATCCGCTCTTGGGAGATTATGGCGACTTGGCTGTGCTGATCGATCAGTTGGATCTTGTCATCAGTGTTGATACCTCGGTCGCTCATGTTGCAGGGGCGCTGGGTAAGCTGGTGTGGACGATGTTGAGCTATGTCCCAGACTGGCGGTGGTTGCTGGAAGGCGAGACCACGCCGTGGTATCCGACGATGCGGTTATTTCGTCAAGAACAACCAAAGGATTGGGCGACGGTGATGGCCCGCGTAGCGGCGGCGGTACAAGCGCATTCGTGGTGATCTCTTGGTGTTGCCGTCGGAGAAGCAAACTCTGCTCGGCGTAGGTATCTTGCCCAACCGACTGCAGTCATTCCTTACAGGTCTAGTTTATCTAATAGATCCTTTGCTTCTTGTAAGTTTTTGGTTTCGAACCCTTCCGTAAACTAGCCGTAGATCTCGGCCAGTAACTTGCGGGCTTCGTCCTACTTGCCCTGTTTCTGCCACAGTTGCGACAAGCCCATTGTGGCATACAGCTCAAATGGCTTGGTGTTCTAGCGGCGAACAAGAGCGGACGTCCGACGAAAAAAGGCTTCTGCTTCTCTACGGTTTTCTTTTGAGCGCGCCAGGAGCAGCCACCCCTTCAGAATATACAGCTCTGCCTCACTCATCCGCTCATCGGTTCTGTCCACTAACGCTAATGCCTCGACTACGATGGAAAGCGCCTTCTCCTTCTGGCCTGCTTTCGCATAGC
>CAZUFQ010000924.1:0-2936 GCA_964618735.1 uncultured Enterobacteriaceae bacterium | reverse complement strand
CAGCCTCCCGGGCGGTCGAACTGGCCGATTTCCAATATCGCGAGGGAGCGGCGGATTACACCCGGGTCCTCACCGCCCAGCAGTTCCTGGTCGGGGAGCAAGACCGCTTGGTCTCCACCAGAGGGGCGGTGGCGCTGAACCTGGTCTCCCTCTATCGAGCGCTCGGCGGCGGATGGGAGCTAAGGGCGGGCAAAGACTTCGCGCCCCAAGAAACCAAGCAGCAGATGCTTGAGCGGACTTCGTGGGGCTCGATGCCCACAACCGAGGGACAGACGCAGGACCTCGATGCTGCGGCGTCCGGCACTGAGTCCGAGCATGGCTGGTGGCGCTGGCGCTGGTGGTGGCCGAAGTGGTGATCGGTACGACGAGGACCGAAGGCCAAAACGCGAATTGCTACACAGAGATTATGAGAAAGACGTTCATTATTTACGAACGGCGAGTGGTTCGTTGAAGATTAGATGGATTGATGAGCCGTTTAGCCGTAGTCTTCAATATTAGGTCTGAAAGGGTTTCGTCACTCACTGCCCGCGCGAGCGTCAGCGCGCCGGCCATGCCGGCAAAGGCGGCAATCGCGTCCTCGCGGCGACGTGCGGGGTCGTCCCCGGGCATCAGCTCAGCTAAGAGTTCGAGCCCGTCCTTCAGCTCTTCGGTGAAAGCCGCGCGCACACTTTGGGGCTGTCGGGCGATCTCGCCGCCAAGGGCCGCAATGACACAGCCCTGACCGACAGCGTTCCGATGATCTCGTGAAAGGTATTCCGCCACGATGGCGGCAAACGCCTTCTCTACGCCTTTGCGTTCTGCTAGTCGCTGCCAGAGACGCTTTGAGCCCCGAAACGCAAGCCGGATCGCCTCGGCCGTGATGGCCTCTTTCGACCCGAAGTGGCTGTAGACAGCGCCGTGGGTCAAACTTATGTCTTTGGTAATCGAGTCCACCCCAGTGGCGCTGACGCCCTGTTCGCGGAATAGGCGAGCAGCAGCCGTCAGAATGTCTTGACGATTTTGCGCCGCCTTCTCTTTCGATACTCGCATCAGACTCTCCTCAGTTATCGTACTTGACTCATTTAGTTACACTCGTTACGAATATCAAACATGACGATAGTAATCAATAGATGATGGGAGTGCAGCCATGACATCAGCAAGCGAAAAAAAGGTGGCGGCGGTTGTAGGCGTTGGGTCTGGTCTGGGTGCGGCGTTGGCCCGCCGCTTCGCCGCGGGATATAAAGTTGCGTTGATCGCTAGAAGCGCCGCCGTTACTGAACCAGTCGCTGAGGAGATCCGCGCGAAAGGTGGGGTCGCAGTTCCGCTCCAAAGTGACGCGACTATCGAAGAGCAAGTCTCGGCCACATACGAAAAGATCCGGCGCGAATTAGGTCCGATTGAGATTCTGATCTACAACGGTGGGCGACGTCCGATGGGCCGCCTGATGGAGACGACGCCCGAGGTGTTCGAGCAAACGTGGCGACTGCATACGTTTGGCGCGTTCCTGTGGGCGCGGCAAGTCGCGCCTGAAATGCTCTCGCGCGGCAGCGGCGCCATTCTCATCACGGGCGCCACCGCAGGCGTCCGGCCGTGGCCCAACTCCGCAGCGTTCGCGCCAGCCAAGTTTGCCGTGCGGGGTCTCGCCCAGGTGATGGCGCGCGATTTTCACCCGCAGGGAATCCATGTCGCCTACATCAATGTGGATGGCGGCATCGACATGCCGCCGCTGAGAAAATTGCGTCCGGACGCAAAGGACGAAGACTTGCTCAAACCGTCGGCAATTGCCGATGCGTTCTGGTACTTAGCGCATCAGGACCCCAGCACTTGGACGCACGAATTGGATGTCAGGCCTTTCAAGGAGAAATTTTAGTATTCTATCAAGACTTTAAACTTTAAGTCTTACTCATGCCCAGGCTCTGCCTGGGCATGTCGTGGGGTGATGGCTCTACCGCACCTGAGGGTTGCGTTCCCAGGCAGAGCCTGGGAACGAGATTATAGAGTGAGAGTGAGGACCTGCCATGTCACACGATTTGACAGTGTGGGGAACCGGCACCAGCCGTACGATGCGGGTGCACTGGATGTTACTGGAACTTGGGGTGGAGTACGAGTGTCATCCGATCCAGTCAAGGACCGGAGAGACTTTGACCGACGAATTCAAGCGATTGAATCCGCGACACAAGATTCCGGTGCTGCGCCACAGGTCATTCGTCCTGACCGAGAGCGCCGCGATCATCCAGTACCTCAGCGAGACTTTTTCACCTGTTCCGGAGGTCTACGTACCGAATGACAGTGTGAGTCGTGCTCGCCTGAACGAATGGTGCTACTTCATCATGTCCGAACTCGACGCGGGGTCACTGTATGTGATCCGGCGTCACGATGGACTGAAACAGATTTATGGCGAGGCGCCCGTCGCAGTCGAGTCCGCAAAAAGCTACTTTCTCCACAATCTTGAAGCGATGGCTCCGCGAATTGGAGCCGACCACGCTTACCTCTGTAGTGATCCACTGAGCGTTGCCGACATTCTCTTGGTGACGTGTCTCGATTGGGCGATATTTTGTGGAATTGCGTTACCGGAGACCGTGTCACGCTATCGGCAGCGGGTCGCGTCACGCCCGGCGTACCAGGCGGCGCTCAAGAAGAACTTTGTAAACTACTAAAAATTGACTGCAAGTATTGAGGATTCAACAATGGCTGGGCCTTTAGATGCAGTGCGAGTGCTCGATTTGACGACCATGGTTGCGGGTCCTGTCGCGACGCGGATGCTAGCGGACCAAGGAGCAGACGTCATCAAGATCGAGCCGCCGAGGGGCGACCTGATGCGTCACTTCAATCCCATCCGCAACGGGATGGCCGCATCTTTTCTGTCCTGCAACCGCAACAAGCGCTCCTTGGCTGTTGATCTGAAAGCTGCCGAGGGGCTGGCGATTGTCCAGAAGCTGATCGCAACGGCGGATGTA
>CAZUFQ010000923.1:0-2942 GCA_964618735.1 uncultured Enterobacteriaceae bacterium | reverse complement strand
ACGGGGGGAATGATCAGCGCCGGATACCCGGCTTCATCTTCAAGAAAATACACAAGCTTGAGTGAAGCATCCTCAAGCTGCGACAGCGCCAACTCCGCCGCGTATTGCTTATGACGTTCATTCCAATCTTTGAGTCGCGCCGTCCCCGTCAAATGGCGCTTAGCCAAAACAATGACACTTTTCCCATCTTGCTGGCTGACAAGAGCTGGGGTCTGCGGATGTTTCGGATCCGGTGGATGGGCATCGAGCACCGCGCCACTGGCAATGCCAACTAAGTCCGCGCCAAATTCTTTGGCTTTGGCTTTGACAAGAGCAGAGGTCAATTCCATATTCACACGTCCTGTTTGGTTGACGACTGAGTGTTGACGACTGCTCGCTCGCGTCTCTTTGGCGGCACGTAGCCCTCTTCTCCTACCCAACGAATGTTCCATGGCGAAAGACCGGGAAGCGTTTTCCCCGATTTACGATCAGCCGCCATCTGCTTGGCCAGCGCAACTTTCTGATCATTTTTCTCGGGAATCTCTCGTTGTCCATCAGAGAGCCACCGCACGTAATCGTCGCCGACCGGACAAACCTCTAGGCAGCGTGGACAATCTCCGAAAGCGCCCACGACGCGCAACAGTCCTTGCCATACCGCGTAGGCTTGTGGGTTGCAGAGCGCCCGCATCTGCGCCTCTGCATCTCGGGCCTGGATGAACTTTTGCAAATGCGACAGCATGACACCGTAACCAAATTCTTGCGCAAACTGTGCACACGCACGTTTATCGATGCCCCACTGCAACACGGCATCCGCCGGACACGAATAGAGGCAACGGCTACACGTCTCCCCGATGCATACCTGGCGCGTGAGTTTTTGATCCGGCTCAAGCTGGGCTGTGGTTAAGACGGCAGTAGTATAACAGCGTGGTCCAAATTCTGGGGAAAGAAAATTGACCTCTAAACCCAAGGTTCCCAAACCAGCTTCGACGGCAACGTGGCGTCCCGAGAGATACCCGTAGCTAGCCCGCTTGAACTCCCACTTGGTTTCCTGCGAGGCCAACGGAAACGCGCAGGAGCCTTCGTCCTCAAGAAATTGAGCAACCCGCATGCAGACCTTGTCCATCTGGCGCAAGACGAGCTGATCCATATACTGCACACACTCCAGTCGCTTCGTGCGAAAAGCGCCAGCAGGAATACGTTTCACAATCGCGACAATACTGTTGATCTCAGGAGAAATACGCTCCGGCGTCTGCGGGAACTGCGGATCTGGTGGATGCGCGTTTAACACCGCAGCGCTGGCAATGCCAACGGCGTCCGCGCCAAGCTCACGCGCTTTCTGCTTGACATCCTCGCTGGTCAGCGTCATACCAACTCCTTTTTCAACTCCTCTGAGCTTTCCTTATGCCTCAGGTTCTTATAGAGAGGCTACATGAGCGATGCAACGCCACAGAATGCACTCGTCGGTCTCTGTGAGAAATGCTGGCATGTGCGAGAATTGGTCAGCGGCAAAGGTTCTCGTTTTTTTTATTGTCAACGCGCGGCAACGGACGAACGGTATGCAAAATATCCACGTCTCCCGGTTGTCCATTGTGCGGGGTATGAAGAAAAAGAGCCCTCGCTCTCTTCCGAATGAAGCGAGAGCGAGCACGTTTCTTCTCTTGTAAGAAGTGTGTTAGAGTGAGCGAGGAGGATAGCTATGTCGAGAACAACACAGATCCGTCGCAAAAGACTCCTCCGCCCTCGTTCCACACCGCGCACTGTGTCGCCTTGTCCCCATACGAATCCTAAACAGGACGCCGGTCAGTCGACCAGCCTTGAAGAATTCGCACGTTTGGTAGTGCGAGCATTGGATACGTTGCCGGAAGAGATTGTCGAGAAGCTGGATAACGTCGCCGTAACGATCGAAGATCAGCCTTCGCCCGAAGCCCTACAAGAACAGGGCATGACCAATCCTAACGAACTGTTTGGTCTCTATCGTGGAATTCCCAGGCCGTGGCGTTCAGTCTTTGCGCCACTCGCTGAGTTTCCTGACAAGATCGAGATCTACTATCAGCCGATCGTACGCGCGTGCCTACGTCCTCGTGAGATCAGCGACCTCGTGCGGCGTGTTGTGATCCACGAAGTCGGCCATCATTTCGGCATGACCCATGAACAAATGAAGGCGCTGGGATATTAGAGGCCTAAGGCTGTAGGGTAAAGACTTCCGTTTGTCTGCATTCTCGATGATTGTCTTTTTTGACAACTTTGTAGCAGTGGGTTGTCAGTAGAGGCCCTTTGGTTTGAATTCTACATTAGTAATTATCTGAAAAATCCTCTCAGGACTTATCCAAGGGCAAAAATCCCCCCGCCAGCCGCGGCTGGCGGCCCCCTTTGGCAAAGGGGGCGGTGAAGGCGTAGCCGAGCGGGGGATTTAGACAGTAAACACTGGGAGCAGCAAGATTGAAAGTTATTTGGATAGGTTCTTAAGCCTTTAATTATGTAAAATCATAGCAGTATTCGGCACGCCATTACCAGACGCAATGAAAGCGATCTCCGCGTCTTTCACTTGATTGATCGCTTGCCCCCGCAGCTGGCGCACGGCTTCAATCGTATTCTCCATCCCGTGAATGTAGCCTTCTGAGAGATTGCCCCCGCTGGTGTTGAAGGGCAGCGACCCGCTTTGCTGCAGCAGTTTTCCGTCCGAGACAAAAGGACCACCTTCGCCGCGTTGACAGAACCCGAGTTCCTCGAAAGCAAAAAGGACCAGCGGCGTGAAATGATCGTAGAGGAAGCAGACATCAATATCCTTATGCGTGACCCCGGCGCGCTCGAACAGGACTTTGCTGATGACTGTGGATTCGGTCTCCGGAGCCTCCACGTTTTTCACTACTCGATGGATATTCCACTCGCCAGCGCCGAATGCTCCGCCCATGATGTAGGCGGGTTTATGCTTGAGATCGCGCGCTCGCTCCGCCGAAGTAATA
>CAZUFQ010000922.1:0-2955 GCA_964618735.1 uncultured Enterobacteriaceae bacterium | reverse complement strand
AGTTGCCTGGGTGGACAGGGTGCAGGCGGGATGGGATACGGCGCGCCGGCATCCGTTGGAGCCGCGCTAGCCGCGAAAAATCGGGGCAGGATCGTCGTCAACATCCAGTGCGACGGTGACCTTAATTACTCTCCAGGCGTTCTATGGACCGCGGTGCATCACCAGCTTCCGCTGCTGACCATCATGCACAACAATCGCGCTTGGCATCAGGAGTTCATGTATGTCGTCTACATGGCGGGCGTACGGGGACGCGGAACGGATCGGGCACACATCGGCAGCACGCTAAGGAATCCTTATATCGATTACACCAAGATGGCAGCCGGCTACGGCATGGCGGGTGAAGGTCCAATCTCCGATCCGGCGAAGCTTGCGGCGGCGTTGAAGCGCGGTGTGGATTCCGTGAAGCGCGGCGAGCCCTACATGATCGACGTGATTACGCAACCGAGATAGGATGACGACGTGAGCAGAAATTCCAGAACTTTAACTTTGCCGTTTACAATGTCACTCCTCCTGCTTGCGATTTCAGCAGCCACGCTTATCGCTCAGGAGCGCGGTGGCCGCGCCGCCGTGCCGACGAACAATCCACCGCCGACCAGTCCGGTTACGGGTAGCCCGGAGGCGGGAAAGGATCTCTACTTTCAACATAGCTGTTACGCCTGTCACGGCTACAACGGGGAAACCGGAGCACGTCCGTTTGTCGGAAACTGGGGGAACCTTTCCACCGAACAGAGCTTTATCACTTTTCTACGCGCTCGCGCGAACCTGGCGCCGGAACCCAAGTCGACGTACATGCCGAATTTCGCCGAGACTGCGCTGTCCGACAAACAGGCTAAAGACATTTATGCTTACATTCGGACGTTCAAGAGCAATGCGCCACCTCTGAAAGACATTCCTGCCTTGAACGCGATTATCGAAGCCGCGAAAAAGCAGCAGGCCCGGTAATACCTGGACCGTTGAGGGCAACTGCCGAATGGCGCGTTCCGCTCAGTTTGAGTGGCCCCGCAGACCAAAAACGTAGAATCTGTAGTATTGAAGCTTGCCAAACTGCAATAAGACATCTTCTATTCCATGCCATTTCTGGGTCCAGTTGCGAGGTGTGTCGATACCAAAAACAGGAACGCAGCCCACTTTGATACCCGCTTTTGCGAGCACGGCTGTATAGACCAACAGTGAACGTCTGCTCCGAAAGCCTGGCGTTACCACGAGAACAGAACTGACACGTGCTTTCGTCAGAAAGTCTTGAATCTGTCTGGCAGCATTCAAGCTGATTGGTTCGACAAGCTCGATAGGTATCAATTCGATGTTGGAAATGTGGGCCACTCGCGCCAGGACTTCCGCTATTCCTTGTGAAGACGCATTTGGGGTTTCGGAATCGCCCGCCGCTTGTACGGGAACAAACAGTCTGGAAGCAATGCCGGCACGCTTGAGCGCCTCCGCACGTTCGAAAACAAGGTAGTCAGGGTCGAAGTTCTCGAGAAGCAGAGCATCGCTTGGCGGCGCCTGTTCCACGCATACCACGCTTTCACCAAGGGCCAGCGTCCAGGAGCCTCGAGTTATCCAAGCCAGAAAAAGAGCAAAGAGGACAACCGACAATCGCAGGACCCAGGTGGTCTTCGTCACCTCTTTGCGATACCAGAAATAGCGACGCCAGTCTGGACGTGGGTTATCCATCAAGTGTTTCGTCCGTCAGCGAAAGATGAACCTACTTGAGAGGCAGCGTCAAATCAGTCACGGAAAGGGAGACTTATTTGGCGAAACCCGCGGCGTAGGTCACTCAAACATTAACCTACTTCACACGGCGTGCGAAGTACTTCAGAGAAAGGGAAACCTTCTTAGCCGATCGCCTGACTTAGGTCAACGCGACTGTGACTTATTTAGCACGACGCGCCAAGTATTTTTGCGAAAGTGAGACTTATTTAAGAGAGCGCGATAAGTATGACAAGGAAAGGGAAACCTACTGAGCATGAGCTCTGAAGTATTTCAATGGAGCTGCGACTCATTTCCGTCGAAGGCAGGCTTATTTCACTGAAGCTTTCAAATAGGACAGATGGTCCATAACGAATCCCAGAAAAATTCTTTCAACCACAAAACGTTGGTTTTATTGATCTTCACGCCGGCTTCGACTCACATGCTTTAAATTTTTTTCGGCCACTCGCCGACCTTTCCCGTTTTAGAAAGTATACGCGGCAATTTAAGCAGCGTGGGGAGAAGGAGGATCGCCCTTCTCTAGTCGGTGGATCCCTGAAGTTTGCAACGGCAATCGATCATTAATTGATGGCTGCGCCCTATCGGGCTTGCACTCGCAGCCGCTCGTGTATCGACCCCAGTATTTTCACGCGGTCCGTAAACCGTTAACCCTTTAACAGAAAGGACAATAATGACAAACACAAGAAAAAACCCAAATGTAATCGTTCCACAACTGGGGTTTTCCGGAATGAGTGACGCCGATCTGCTCAAGCGCATCAACGCTGTGCATGACGGAATGCTCAACAATCTGGCCTATCCCAATCCACCAATCGATATGCCGGGTTTCAAAGCGGCTATCGATGCGTATACGACCGCCGTCTCTGCCATGCTCGATGGTGGTAAATCCGCCACTATCGAGCGCAACAAGCGGCGCGCAGACGTGATCATCATGCTGCGTCTTCTCGGACACTACGTCGAGGCAGCATGCAAGAATGAGATGACCACGTTTGTGTCGAGCGGATTCGTGCCCGCACAACGTAGGGTTCGGACTCCGCCGCAGCCGGTTTCTGCTCCTCGTATCGTATCGATCGATCAAGGTAGCCCTGGACAACTCGTCGTGACGATTAAACCTGTCAGCGGGGCCCGATGCTACGACCTCCGCTACGCGACGGTTCCCGTTGCTGGCGCGGCTGTCAATAGGACAACCATAACAGTACCCAGCACGAAGCCCCCGAACCCCACCCAACACCCAACCCCCGGGACGCGTTC
>CAZUFQ010000921.1:0-2959 GCA_964618735.1 uncultured Enterobacteriaceae bacterium | reverse complement strand
GCCGGAGCCCCGGAGCCATCGACGATTTTGCCGTTACGAATGACGAGGTCATACATATTGTGAGGTCTCCTTTTCAGAAGCGTATGTCAAGAGAAACTAAGACACTTTCTTTACTCTATTTCCGCAAGATGCACGACTCCATACAGATCTGTAACGCGGCGGCCACCCCACTATTTCCCGCGTTTTTGCAACTCTGGAGGGGAAAATGTCTCTCCCGAGAGACCAACGCCAAAAGCCAGCGGTTTTCCCTGCTGGAAGGGCTGTTCTACCGTAGCGCTGTTTTGTAACTCGTCCACAGAGAGGGTGAAATCCGGCTGGGCCACAGAAAAGTCCCCTTCCGGAGTACGCGCCACCGATACCGAATTTAACAACATGCGCCAGAGTTGCCCCGCTCGGTTGTACACCTCTTTGTAATAGGCAATGTAGAGTTCTCGGTCAATCCAGAGCACCTGACGACCATAGGCGTATTTCTCTTCTTTGGGCGTCGCCTCAATAATCCACACTGGCCGCTTCACGAGATTATAATTCGTCGGCCACCAAGCGCTGCCTTTCCCTCCATCCTTTTCCCAACCCATGGAAAGGGACCCTTGCCCATCATTAAGGACATATCCTTGTTCCTGCTTGTGCAACTCTTTGGGGTTCGGCAAGGCGTAAGGAACCAGCGCATCTTGGGCGCCAATGAGCTTCCAAGTAAAATACTGTACTTTTCCAGAGAACAGATACGGATCATCGTGCGCGAGATCTGACCCAAAAAGATTTTCTGAGCCACTCACCGCAGGCAGAATTCGGACTCGCCGCAGCTCCGGCACGTAGGCCCAGAGGGAGTTCCAGCGTTTCGGATCGAGGTACACCCATTCGAGCGTCACCACTCCATACACGTCAGGAGGAGAAAACCCAGCGACGAGTCCTTTCCGCAAGGTCCCATCCGGATTTGCGATGGGACCAGAAAAACGAGAACCATAGAAGAGTAATTGTCCTTGAAACTCAACGCGACGCTCAAACTTTGTCGGTTTCACCCAGTTTAAATTGCTAATGCGATCGGCGTCGTCGGGTTGCATGAGCGTGTAAGAGAAATTGTACACAATCTTCGCCGCCGCCTGTGGGTCCTTTTCGTCAACTTGCGGAAACGGGTAACCGTACAGAAACGGCGGATAGGCATTAGTAGCAGCGTCAATTAATGATCCCTCGGCGTCAACGGCGAATTTCCCAGCGTTGGTCTCCGAAGCAGATTTGAATTTTTTTCCCCAATCGAGGGTGTTGGAAAGCGTGATGACGTTTGCCTGATAATTCCCCTCTTGAAAGCGATGCAGCACGGCGTCGGGTAACAGACCTTTCGCCTCTTGCCAGTTCTCCTGGCTCAACTTCTCTCCGGGTTTGGGTTCGGCCCTCACTGCGTGACCATAGAGAAAAATCAGGCACAGACTCGTGAGCAAGGCGCACGGCTTTACAAATACAAATTGCTTTAAGCGATCGACAGTTCTCCTCTGACGCATAAAACTCCTTCATGTTTTACTAATTTGACTTTTTTGACTATTGCTCTCTCGTTGGATCGTGTACTGGAGACGGTCAAGAAGCATCGTGGAGAGGTTAAAGAAGATGCGCGCTGCGATGCGGGGGTAGCGCCACACGCGGGCCCGAAAGCGCTCATCCATAGCCAACACTTCAACATCTTCAAGCGCGAGAACCTCAGTGATCCGTTCTTCACTGCGGATAAGACTGGTGACGCCAAACACATCCCCCCGGTGCACTTCCCACAGGGACTGTAAATTGTCTCCATTATTAAGTCGTATCTCGGCGCACCCGCTGATCATGACAAACATAGCGCCGCTCACTTCACCAGGGCGAATGATTGCCTGTCCGCGCGAGAAGGTTTGGATCTCTCCCATCAGGGCCACAATTTTAGCTTGAGAAGGTCGGAGGTTCGCAAAGAGGCCGATCGTCTTATGCGGATCCTTCCCCAATTTGACATGGAGCAAGTCCCACAGGGTGATGATCGGAGTCGTGGCTAGTAAGGCTGGCAGCAGGGCAATCTCTCCGACCAAACCGATGAGAATGGTGACGGCGGAGAGAAAACCAAACTCACGGATAGGAACAAAGGTCGAGAAACCAAGAGTGAGAAAACCGAAGACGAGCACCAGAGACGCATAGAGAGCCGGTTTGCCGACTGTTGACAAGGCCTCCAATAAAGCATGCTCCTGGTCAGAGGTCGTGCGCACCGTCGTGCTCAGACGAGTCATCAAGTGAATCGTGTCGTCAACAGCAATCCCTAAGGCGATCGAGGCAATGATATTCGTACCAAAATTGAGTTCAACGCCGGTCATTTCCATGAGCCCAAAGAAAACACATAAGGGAAAAACGTTGGGGGCCATGGCGATAAGTCCGACGCGAAGAGACAGAAACATCGTCGCCATCAAAATAAAGATCACGCCTGCACTAAACGCCAAGCTCTGGATTTGCCCGCTCACGATCCCACCAGCAGTGCGAGTGAGGAGGATCAAATTTCCTGTGGGGTGGACGTTCAGTTCGGGAGGGAAATGGTCCTGAGCAAACGTCTCAATCTGCTCCACGAGGGAAGCAATATCGCTGGAACGTGAGAGCGAGGTGCGCACCAGCATCGCCGTGCGGGTATAATTCGGATGGTTGACGACGCCCGCCACACTCGCGGCATTGAGGAAGACCAGCCGCATGACTCCTTTCAGTTGCTCGGGATTCTGCCAAAAATTCGTTTTGATTTCTGTCGAAGGAGGCTCAAGGATTTCTCCTTCGGGGGGTTCCGGAGGAATTTCCTGAATACCGTGGTCCAACATTTCACAGTAGTCAACAAATGAAATAGTTTTTTCTACTCCCGGTAGCGAGTCAATATAGAGCTGCAGGTTTTTGAGTCTCCACAATGTATCCCATTTTTTGACGATATCTTTCTCCGTCCCTTCCACAATCACGTAAAAGGTCATGCTGCCGA
>CAZUFQ010000920.1:0-2966 GCA_964618735.1 uncultured Enterobacteriaceae bacterium | reverse complement strand
TATGAGATCGACGGCGTCGTCGTCAAAGTCAATAGCTTTGCGCTCCAACGTCAACTCGGCGAAGTCTCACGCTCGCCGCGGTGGGCAATAGCGTATAAATTCCCGGCGCGCCAAGCCACAACGAAAGTGCTCAACATTGTTCCACAAGTCGGTCGCACGGGAGTGTTGACGCCGGTGGCGGAGTTGGAGCCGGTCGGCATCGGCGGGGTGACGGTCAGAAACGCGTCATTGCACAACATGGATGAGGTCAATCGCAAAGATATCCGCATCGGCGACACGGTGATTGTCGAGCGCGCGGGTGATGTCATCCCCTACGTTGTCAAAACAATCCCTGAAAAACGCACTGGCCACGAACGACAGTTCACCATGCCGGCGACCTGCCCCGTGTGCCATGCGGAAGTGGAACGAGGAGAAGGAGAAGCCGCCTACCGCTGCACCGGGCTTGCCTGTCCCGCCAAATTAAAAGAAAACCTGAAATTCTTTGGCTCGCGCGGCTCGATGGACATCGAAGGATTGGGTGAGAAAATTATTGAACAATTAATTGAGAAAGCCCTCGTGCGCGACGCTGGAGATCTCTACCAACTCACCAAAGAGCAACTCGCTGCACTCGACCGTATGGCGGAGAAATCAGCGCAAAATCTGCTTGACTCAATAGAAAAGAGCAAGAAGACCACCCTTCCCCGCTTTATTGCTTCACTCGGCATCCGGCATGTAGGAGAGGCCACCGCCAAGCAGCTCGCCGAACACTTTGGTGATTTCGCTCATATCAGAACAGCCACAGAAGAAGAACTGCAACAGGTGCGAGATATTGGCGCCGAGGTCGCGCGGAGTATTACGCATTTCTTCCGGCAGCCGCAAAACCACCAGGTGATCGACAAGCTTCTCCGCTCCGGCGTGCAATTTCCTAAGGTCACGGCCCGCCGCGACGGTAAATTCAGCGGGCAGACGTTCGTCCTCACGGGCGCGCTGGCGTCGATGACGCGTCCCGAAGCCCAGAAGCGCATCGAAGCCCTCGGCGGCAAGGTTTCGTCCAGTGTGTCAAAGCAGACAAGTTATGTCGTTGCCGGTGAAGAAGCGGGCTCGAAGCTAGATAAAGCGCGGCAGTTGGGGGTGCGGGTATTGGAAGAGGAGGAGTTTTTGCGGATGGTTGGGTGACGTTGGCGACACTCTTCTTGCAAGGTGCTTAGACCAACCCCACAGATAGCTATCATGGTCTCGATTACTTACTGGAGGACCGGTCTCCGCTGAGAGCGCGGCTACTGCATCAAGCAACCTGAGGATTTGATGATGCTCCTCCTATATGCACGCCTCCGCACAAAATTGCCTATCTGGGTATGGCGGTCTTAATGGCCAGCGGAGACGCTCCCGGTGGTCTGTGGTCGCCGCATCAGGAACACCACCGGGCTGAGGATAAAGAAGAGATAGGCGATCAGGCGAAAGTCATCCACAAATGACATGAGCAGCGCTTGCCGCTGTACCTCTCGGTAGACCAGCGCCAAGAACACCTCTCCCTGCACACCATCCCCGGCCAGTCCCGGCAGCGCGCCGGATTCGGTGAGGGCAAAGCGTTGCTGGAGTTCAGAGTTGTAGGGATGGATGTGGGCGTTCAAATAGTGCTGGTGTACCTGGGCTCCGCGGCTCAGGAACGCAATCAGGAGCGCGATACCAATGCTGCGGCCGATCGTACGCACTATATTGAAGAGCGTTGAGGCTTTCCCCATCTGCGCCTTGGGGACCGACCCTAAGCCTCGGGTTGCAATAGGGACGAAGATTAGTCCTGAGCCCATGCCTCGGAAAAACCCGGGCCCGGCGATTTCCCAGAAGCCGACCTGGGGGTTGAAGTGGGTCATGTCCCAGGTGCCTATGCCAGCCAGGAGGCATCCCGCAGAAACGAGGAAACGCGGATCCAGCCAGCTAAAGAGGCGCCCGCTCAGCATGGTCGAGATAAAGGTGCCGAAGATCTGGATAGACAATGCCTTTCCGGCCAGCAGTGGGGTGTAACCTGCCACCAGCTGGCAGTAGAGCGGGATGAGCACGAACGTGCCGTAGAGGCCGAACATGACGACGGTCGTGAAGGCGGTTCCGATGGCAAACGTGCGGTTTGTGAGGACGCGCAAATCGACCACCGGCTCTTTGGTCCGTAACTCCTGCCAGACAAACAGGAGCAGACCGGCTGTGGACAGGAAAGCCAGGGTGACAATAAGATCAGAGTCGAACCAATCTTCCCTCTCCCCCTTATCTAGCAGGATCTGCAAGCAACCCATTCCCAAGACGAGGAAAGAAAGGCCCGACCAATCGATGCGCGTGAGCGCGCGCTTGATGTAGGGGGGGTCCACCAGGATCAGGGTAATCAAGAGAAAGGCGATGACCCCGACCGGCACATTGATATAGAAAATCCAGCGCCAGCTATAATTGTCGGTGATCCAGCCGCCCAGAATGGGACCTAACACTGGGCCGACCATCATCCCGACTCCCCACACGGCCATTGCCATCCCTTGCTCCTCGGCGGGAAACGTCTCCATGAGGATAGCCTGGGACAGCGGCATCATGGCCCCACCGCTTAAGCCCTGCAGGATGCGAAAGAGGACCAGAGTTTGCAGATTGGGCGCCGAACCACACAAGAGAGAACTCGCCGTAAACAGAGCGATGCAGAAGAGACAGAACTGCTTACGGCCAAAAACGCTGCTCAGCCAGCCTGTAAGGGGAATCACAATGGCGGTGCCCACGATGAAGGAGGTCATCACCCAGGCCGCCTCATCTACCCCGGCTGAGAGACTCCCCCGGATATGATCCAGCGCCACGTTGGCAATGGTCATATCCAGCACCTCGACAATGGTGGCCAGCATCACTGCCAGTACCACCAGCCCCTTGTTGTCGGCACGGGCCCGAGGGGGGCAACCCAACGGGTGGAGACGTTCCCAGGGGGAGGCTCCCTTCTTTGAGTGGGTAGGTGACGACCCGCCGCC
>CAZUFQ010000919.1:0-2969 GCA_964618735.1 uncultured Enterobacteriaceae bacterium | reverse complement strand
AGGTGTCGCTTAGTGCTGGAAGTTTTGCCCCTCCGGTCTGGTCAACATCGAACACATACACTCCACGAAAACCCACTAAACGCGCCTCTGGCTTATCGGTTCTCGCGTCGCTCTGCTGATTCTGGTCAGCGTCGCTTGCCTTGCGCCTATAACCAATCATGGGGGCAAAGATCATGATGCCTTTTTCCCCGCGGTTCACTCTGCGGCCTAACTCGTTCCATGAGCGAATGCCTGCAACTCTGGTTGCGGTCGGGCGCTGGCTGGCAATCAGAAGAATGTTCTGAAAGCTGTAGTTGTGGAATTGAGACATGGCCGTGAGATAGGCAGAGAGTGTCTCACTGTGTCCGGCTTCGAGAGCCTTAACCAGAGCGTCAATGCTGGCGTCTACGAGTTCCTGAGTGTTGTTTCTTTTGCTTCTATCCTTAACTAACATTTTTCTTCCTTTCGTCCGCCGGGTTGGCGTTTTGTTCTTCACTTCACGCGGCAGCGGAACAAAACGGCGAGCCGGTGGACAAAGGAGAAACGCAGGCCGAAAGAAGGGTTGCAGCTCGGAGAGGCAGGCGCGATGAATGACAAACCCGTACCTTTAAGGTTTTGGGGTCTTAGAAAGATCTATTCCGGGTTTGGCATGAAATCGGCGCTGACCGAACGAGCGTGGGAGCCCTGGGCGAAGGGCGTCCACCCGAAAGAGGCCGGAGTGGGAAAAAGAGCGAAGCAACCGCATCTCTTGGATTTAGTAAATGTCAGTCGCCGCGAATAAGCGTAGCGTCTGCGGGAAAAAGGTGTCTAAAATCTATTTGACCGGTTTGATTTCTAAGAAAGAATCGGCCAAAGGAGACATCGTGGCTAGACGTGAGCGTGAGCGAGAACAACCGTTCGATTCCGCTGTTTTGAAGGTAAGCAGGTTCTCAAGCTCTCCGCTCAGGCAAATAAGCCAGAAGCTACAGCAATTTCTAATCCACGCAAAATGTTCATTTGAGGGTCGGCAACTAGATGCGGCATCGTTCGCCACTCTTTGTGCGCATATCGCGGGAATCACAGATCGTCTCCCTCAGAGTTTTGGAGACCGTTTTCATTTCGATTCGGCTTTGATAAGAGGGATTGGTGAGGACTGGGGAGGAGAAGTCGCGCTGTCGCACATGATCCTTCCGCGCTACGATAGCGATTGGGGACACGAAAGACTATCTATGCCGTCAGAAGATCGCACTTCTGCTCACATGATTGAGCTGATTCACCTGCCCGGGCAAGATCGACTATCGGCCGTTGATTTATTGTCGTACCCTTGGATAATTCATGAATTGGGCCATTATGTTCTTGCCCGGCATAGTGATCGTTTCATCCCGGCTTTTGAAAGTGAACTTAAGAAAGCTGCGGCTAAGCTACGCCTGGGATCAATAGCGGATCGTGGCCAAGCTAAAGCAAGAGCGGACAAAATGTTGGATGATCTGTTCAAATTCTGGTCGCCGGCCTATGACCAGCGGAACTGGGCGCATGAATTGACTATTGATCTATTGTCGTTATGGTCTTGTGGTCCTGCATACTTGGCGTGCTTTCAAGATGTTGTCGAACGACCTGATCTCAACCCATACGAAGTCACTGAGGCACATCCGCCATACGCCGTTCGGTTAGATGCTCTTCTTAAGGGAACAGCCCAAATGGGCCTGGGCAGCTTCAGTCTCAGCTTGCAACGACTGGGTGACGGCTGGCAGCGCTCACGTTGGAAAAACCATCGGGACAATCACTTTCTTGCACTCGCGCGGTCAGAGCTGGTGGACGCTTGCTTGAGTGTTGCTTTCTCACTTTGTAGGGAGCTAACGATTCCACAATGCACGCCGAGCCGATTAGCCAAAGTAACTGGGTCACTCGACCACTATAAAGCAGATGAAATTGGACTCGATCTGCTCTTGTTTGCGTGGTTCGTTTGCGAGAAAAGAGGCAAAGATGCCTTTTCTCAGTGGGAGGCACGCGTTGTTGAGCAATTAGTAAAAGAAATCACGTAGTGATACCAGTGATTTTGTAAGAGCGCGATAGTTGCAACGCGCCGTTATCTGCAACGTTAAGAACCCAGGGCAAACTCATTCCCATGTCGGGCTTTGTAAAGCAGAGATCGGACTGCCAAATAAGATCTTCGACAACGCGATTGCGATCTGCATGCCCGTGAATATCGATGATTCGCGCGAGCAATGGGCAAGCTGTACCTTGTGTCAGGAATGGAGCACCTGTGGTGCAGACAATCGCTGTTCGGTCATCGTCAAATGGAAACGCACAAAGTCCGACGAGAGGATTAGTCACTTCTGCACCACTCCGGAAGACACGCCATCCCTCCGCACCTTTCATTACCTCAACTGCAGTCCATGTTGAATTCTCTGTAACAATACCGCGTTTCAGATAGTGCTGATGCAGTCTGTGGAGGGCCTCACGTTCGTTCCAACTGTCCCCATCTCCGTGCATCTACCCATCCCTATAAAAGATCGCAGTCTCGAAGTCGGGTGTCACATCATTCGCCTGGAGTTCGGCAATAATTAAATCAAACAATCCGACCAACCCACGAAAAAGGGAATCAGTAGGAATCGGTTCCTTTTTTTGGAACTCGATGGGAATTTCTTCTGGCCGGAAGATGAGCAGGTTGGCCGGTTGCCGAAAACCGTAACCCAAACAAGCCATTGCGTGGGTATTGTGTACGCCACCAACGTCTAGACCGAGTTGCACGTTGTAAGTAAAAGGGCTGTCTGGGGCAAACGGAAACCAGTGATGTTTGACGAGGAGATTCAACAAGCAGAGTTCATAAGTCTGTCGAATCCTCCGCGCGAGACGGTCATCAGCCTCTTTGAAGGCGCGGGGCGGTTTGTCCACCCATCGCTGCGGTAACGTGTGGTCATATTGGACGCATTGGGACGGTACTTCGAGGCGCCTCTTAAGTCTTTCATGAGTGTTGTCAGCAGTGAATGGCTGCCTTGAGCCTTCGGGGA
>CAZUFQ010000918.1:0-2976 GCA_964618735.1 uncultured Enterobacteriaceae bacterium | reverse complement strand
TTGTCTTCGGGTTACACGTTTTAAGCCCCAAATCCATCTTAATCTTTATGACTCCTCCACCAACGCCTGCGCCTCTTGCAAGTCCTTTGGTTCAAAACCTTTGGATAGGCCCTCAATAGGCTTACTTTGTAGCAACGTACGCCACCAACGCGGCGATATCGTCATCACTCAATCCTTTCGCGATGCGATTCATAACCGTGCCCTGCCGCTCTCCGGAGCGAAAGGCTCGCAAAGCGGTAACCATGTTCTTTTGTGAGAGAGTGTCAAGTGAAGGAATCGCGCCTTGGCTGTGTCCATTGGGACCGTGACACGGTGCACAAGCATTCAGCAAGGCGGCTCCACGTGGTGTGGGTTGATCTGCCGCTCTGGCCGTAGATGCCTGAGCCAGGACGAGGAGAAGAATCGATATGCCATGTAGAAATTGTTTTAGCATAAATATTATTTGAGCACGGCGATTGCTACACGCTCAGATTCCGTCACTCCGGCGCCGTCTGTCCAGTTCACTTCCAGTTCACCCGAAGCGTCCGCGACGGTGAAGAACGCAAGATAAGGATTCGCAGCAACACCAGGAAATAAATCCGCACGAAAGACTTCAACTCCATTATAACGACAAATTAACTCCTTGATAACGTTCTCAGGAATAAGACGCCCGACCTCATCACGGCGAAAGCCGGTTTCCATAGGATGGCGAATGAGCAGGCGCACTTCGAACACTTCTCCTAGTTTGACTGTGGCTGGAACCTGAATTCTCGCGTTCGACATGCGCGCCCTAATGTGATGACGTTCCCGGACAGAGCCTGGGAACAAGATCGTCAAATTTAGCTCTCGTGTAATACGCCGTACGCAACCTCATCCTGACTTCTCATCAATACAAGCAGCTGCTGTGACGACAACCTCAGCTGTTCCTAACCATGCAGATCCATCGCTCATCACAGCCAGTGCAACAACCTGCTGCGTGCCAGCCAGACGGATACGTGTGCTAACCTCAGCCTTACCCGAGCGAGGACCAAGATGGAAGCGCGCAATAACGGGTCGCGGGTTTCTCTCCGAGAAAATGTGGATACTTGTCACATGATTTGTCGCTATCATGGGACTCTCTACTTGGACTTTCAGTGGGACTGAATTGCCGCTTTCCGCCAACGGCGGCAAGGTGAGTTTGACGCGACCTGTCTTTGGAGTAGCGTCTCCAGCTGCTTCGCGTATCAGAGGCAGCAGCTTATCCGGGACTGCTGCTGACACAGGTTGGATTTTTAGTAAGGGGAAGAGGAGGGTGCTGGCAAAGCTAATGAGGAAGTGGCGGCGTGAAAAGTTGGTTAGTTGGTCTGTGAGCATACACTTTGTGGCAAAAGGTGAAAATCTTACGTCTCGTCAAATTTTTTCAGTCGCGATAAGGTGCGTTTTAAGCTCGTCGATACTGTACTTGCTTGTTTGAGATTCCAATGAGCCCGGACAAATTCTGCAAGACGGCTATTGTATCCGGGGCCTACCTTGCTGGTTGCGCCGGGTGCAGGAACGAGATCTTCTCTTATTGCTACTCTTTTGCTCAAGCGTGCAAGAGAAACGAGAAATTCCTTCGGCTGACGTATACTGTCTGTATTCTGAGGTATGCGATGTGGTGGGATGGCGAGCAACCCTGCAAAACCATCTCGATCCGCCATAATCCAGGATTCTATCTCCATAACCGCAACGCGGAGGAAAAATTGGGAACTTCGCTTCCCTTTAATCCACGATCGAATGAGCTGCGGTGGGCATTGATCCGGCGAATCTTGGTCAGTCAGTAAAAAAACAGGAAATCCTTTGGCAGTTTGGTTGAAGTTTGGGGCTTTGGTTTGTAGATATCCATTACCTTTCAAGCCAAGCTGTTGGCTTACACTTATCCCGAGACTTTGAAGGATTTTTATCGAAACTACCTCGCTCAGCTTGTCTTCTATTGCGAGGATCACTTTTCTTTCGCTCATTCAAAAAGCCCCAACTGCTCCGCGCCAGATGGTTTTGTTCGTGGAAGAACAGCCTCTCCCACAGTAAATCCTGATTCAAGCAAGGCTCGGATTTCGTCAATATCAGAGGCGATTTTTACTTCTGTTCCTTCTCTTCCAGGAATGAGCAAGAGGACTTCACGCCCGTCAATACCCTGCTCCGTCAGCAAGGCGTCGCTATGAGTGCTAACGAGCACTTGCCGTCGTCGGCTTCTCTGCGCCCTAGAGATGAAGGGCGCCAGCTGCTCAACAATGCCAGCATTAAGAGAAAGCTCAGGTTCTTCCAAAAGGAGAAGCGAATCACTTTCATTGAGAGACCACAGCAAACCGAGAAGACGAAGGGTGCCGTCGGAAAACTGATCTTCCCTTTGCCAGCCAGCGTTGGGTCGCCAATGAGAGTAAAGAGCCTGCAGGTGAGGCCTTCCTGTCACCTCGTCGCGTTTGAACTCTAATTGTTCTAGTTGCGGGACCGCCACTTTCAATGCTTGCTCGATCTTCGCGAGGCGCGCACGGCGAGTTTTTTCTGTTGTCTTTGCTAGCCGCTCAAGAAAGCCCTGCCCGAAAGGGTCATCTTCAAGAATGCGTCCTTGGATCGAGTCCGCAAATCGCAAAAGCTGTGGAACAAGATGCAGATACGTGATGGATTGAAAGAAACGAGCAACCTCGCGGAAATTGACATTATCGTTAATTTGTTCGAGCGAAGTTTGCGTAAGACGATCCGGATCTGCTTCATCCGAAGTATCGGGTCTACGCAGAATTTGTTTGTCACCTTTCCAAACCCGTTCGTAGGTTAGATGTGTGTGTCGATAACCTCGTGTATCTTGTCGAAATCCAAGGCCATACCGCCATATCGGCGCACTACCTGCTGCTTCCGCGAGGTGAACTTCTATAGTAATTTCAGGGTCACGTCGCGCCGCCAAACTGCGAATTTTGGACACACCTCCACGATCTTTGACGGCTTTCTGGAGCCCGCCCCCTTCGGTCTTTGCGATGTCGCGTA
>CAZUFQ010000917.1:0-2976 GCA_964618735.1 uncultured Enterobacteriaceae bacterium | reverse complement strand
GTTTGTCGCCGAGCATTTCACTCCTCGAGAACTCTGGTTCAACGGCGAACGGTCTATGAGTCCGCGCTTTGCACGATTGTGGACTGCTCTTGAGCAAAATGGCGCGACGTTTCGCAAACTCTGTGCAGAGGAGTCACCCATCCAGTTTACCCAGTTCGCAGCAGTGCAAGCGCAAATTCTGCACCCGCCCTGCCGGCCCAGCGACTTCGCTATGAACAACGCCTCATTAGTGTTGCGTCTCAGTTACGGAAGCATTGACGTTCTTTTTACCGGCGATCTAGAAGCAGAAGGAGAACGACAAGTGCTTGCGCAAAATAGTGCTATCGCTAGCGAAGTGCTGAAGGCGCCGCATCACGGCAGTCGCACCTCAAGCACTTCTGCTTTTATCAACGCAGTCGTTCCTCAAGTGGTCATCGCTTCGCTGGGCTATCATAATCGTTTTGGATTTCCAGCTCGGGAGGTAGTGCAACGCTACGAGAGACACCATAGTCGTTTGCTGCGTACTGATTTGGACGGGACGGTGTCCGTGGTCAGTGACGGGAAAAGCTATGCCGTTGAGGCAGCATCTCCCCACACGGAAGAAGCTCTCTTGCCATGACAGGCGCATACCTGGAACAGCGCCACGTCACAGCATGAAGATAGCGGGAATAGCTCTCAGGACGCCGCCTCTATTTCGACATGTCATCGGGTTGGGGGCCGTCGACTTGCACTGTCACAGTGTCAAGCTGCGTACCACACGCGGAAGGCAAGCCAGACAACAACTCAGTTTGAACAAACTCACTGTGACCAAGCGTTAAGCCATAGCCTACTCCCCCTAAGGCGATAGTGGCGCCACAGGTGGCGACTTTCAACGGTAAGCCAATCACGGTAGCAATCACACCAGTGGCGCTACCTGCCGCCTGTACGGTTGGCTCCATGGCGTCCACAAGAGAAGGACGAAATGACTGCACGAACACACAAAGAGCAATTATCGAGAGCTGCAAAATGGCGCGCTGCATGGCTTTCTCCTACCTGAAGAATGTCTGCATTGTCCCATGCTCGAAAGACCGAGACAAGACACTTACCAACCGGCACATAGCAATTTTTCATTATTGCAGTCAAGGAGAAAGAAGCGAAGTTGCTCTTGCTTCCCTTCCCCCTGGCAAGGTTTTGCCGCGCCAGGTATGGTCTGCCCCATGCTTATGACACGCCTTTTAATTGCCAACCGGGGTGAAATCGCCATCCGTATTATGCGCGCGGCCGCTGAATTAGGCGTCAAAACAGTGGCTGTCTTTTCTGAAGATGACGCCCTCTCCTTGCACATTCGTAAAGCGGATGAGGCTCGACCGCTGCGCGGCTCGGGCGTCGCGGCGTATCTCGATGGGGAACAGATTATTGCTATAGCCAAAGAGGCCGGTTGTGACGCTATCCATCCGGGTTACGGCTTTCTTAGTGAAAATGCCGGATTTGCGCGCCGCTGCGCCGAGGAAGGGCTCATCTTTGTTGGGCCACGTGCGGAAGTGCTCGCACTCTTTGGCGACAAAATCCAGGCCCGCGCTCTGGCTGTGCATTGTGGCGTGCCGGTTTTGCCAGGAACCTCGGAACCAACGAGTCTTGAGCAAGCACGTGCGTTTCTTGCCTCATTGGGTGAAGGCAGCGCCATGGTGATCAAAGCTGTGGCTGGAGGCGGCGGGCGCGGCATGCGAGTCGTGTCTCATCCTCAAGAAATCGAAGAAGCCTACGCTCGTTGTCAGTCAGAAGCATTCCAATCATTTGGCAACGGCGACGTGTATGTCGAGCAACTTATTCCATGCGCACGACACATCGAAGTGCAAATTCTGGGTGACGGCTCCGGCGCAGTGAGCCACCTGGGCGAACGTGAATGTACGATTCAACGGCGGCATCAGAAGCTGGTTGAAATCGCGCCAAGTCCCACTTTGTCAAAAGGACTACGCGACCGGTTGACTGCGGCGGCAACGCAATTGGCGGCTGCAGTGCGTTACAACAATATCGGGACTTTTGAGTTTTTGGTGGACGCGAACGCCGCCAGCGACGACGCTTCGTTTGCTTTTATTGAAGCCAATCCACGGTTACAGGTCGAACATACAGTGACGGAGGAAGTTACTGGTGTTGATCTGGTTCAGATGCAGTTGCAGCTTGCGGCGGGACGATCGCTCGCAGAGTTGGGATTGCAACAAGACCAGACACCGCAACCCCGCGGTTTCGCTCTACAGGTGCGCGTGAACATGGAGACCATGGGCGCCGATGGTTCTGTTAAACCAGGAGGGGGCGCGCTCACAGCGTTCGAGCCGCCTTCTGGTCCAGGGGTGCGCGTGGACTCGTTCGGTTATGTCGGCTATCGCACGAGTCCCCGTTTCGACTCGCTGCTGGCCAAAGTAATCGTTCATACAAAATCAACAAAATTTTCAGATGTCGCCGCCAAAGCCTATCGTGCGCTCTGCGAGTTCAAAATCGAAGGAGTCCCTACCAACACCCTCTTTTTACAAAGTTTGCTCCAGCGCTCTGAGTTTGTCGCGAATCAGATCTACACTCGCTTTGTCGACGTTCATATCGGAGAGCTTGTGACCCCGACAAACGGCGCACATCAGCGCTTGTTCTTCGAGCAAGCAGCGCCAACGACGGCGTCCCGAGCTGGGGCGAAGGTCGATTCGGTTGATCCCCTGGCCGTGCTCGCGCATGGCAAAGCGGACGGCGGGACCTCGTCAACGCCAGTCAACACTGCGGTTGTTCCACAATTGACCGGTGATATCGTCGGACCCGATGGCGCGGTCGCGGTGACAGCGCCAATTCAGGGAACGATCGTCAGCGTCGATGTGAAGGAATCAGACTTGGTGCGCAAGGGTCAACAACTCCTCATCATGGAAGCAATGAAGATGGAGCACGTGATCCAGGCAACCACGAGCGGCGTTGTGCGGCAGATCGCTGTTGTCAAAGGAGACACTATCTTTGAGGGACACCCGCTCGTCTTTATCGAAG
>CAZUFQ010000916.1:0-2987 GCA_964618735.1 uncultured Enterobacteriaceae bacterium | reverse complement strand
CCGCTGATATTCGTGGATAAGGCGGTCGCGCATTCCTGTAATTTTTCCCCAGGGGATTTCTTGATATTTGGCGCGAAACTCAGAAGAGAGCCGTTTTGTCGCCTCTCCTAAAATCACTATCTGATGCAGGATGGCCGACTGCGTTTTCGTGTCGTTAAGAAAAGCTGCCTTATTCAGACCGTCTTTGAATTGCATTATGAGACGAGCTGCTTTCAGTATGTCTAACAGCACCGCGTCATCGCGCGACATAATATGGTTCCGCTGTAGTGAGTATGGCTTTGCGACGAATCCAGTTGTCGCTATTTTCAACTGCCCAACGACTAACGAGGTCTACTTTGCGCCCCACTATTTCTCGCAGTTCCTCTTCCATCTCGACCTCATCGAACAAGCCCCAATCTGCATCGGGAGCGAAAGACACCAGTACGTCGACATCGCTGTCTTTCCGGAAATCCTCGCGGAGCACTGAGCCGAAGAGCGCAAGCTCAGTAATTTTCCACCGTTGGCAGAACTCAGCGATTTTCTCCCGATCAATGGGAATACGAGGGGCGCTCATGGGTCAATTCTCCCCTATAGCTTCACGAACAAATCTTTGACTCCTTCGCTCGTCAACCGCGTCACGGTGGTGATTTTATCGCTAAACTCCTTTAGTACGCCAATAGAGTTAGAGCCGACATCGATCAGGATAGAAAAAAGGGAAAACCCCATCTCTTCTTTGTCTGCACGAAACTGTTCGGCCCATTCCGGCCGCACCTGACATTCACCATCAGTGATAAAGATAATGTCTCCGCGTTTGAAGCGTGATTGTTGTAAGCATGCGAGCGCGGCGTCAAGCGGCTTCTCGAAATCGGTGCCGCCGCCGGGAAAATATTCGGCAAGGTCCATCACTTTATCCATCTCAACCCCGTAGCGTTCACGCGGGTTGAGGTCCAGCTCATGTAAGGGCGTATCAGCTGAAGAGAAGCAAATCGAATGAAACAGACGCCGCCGCCGTCGGGCGATCTCGAAGAACGTGAGCGCCAGCGCCTTCGCCCAAATCTCTTTGTCGCCCATCATCGAAGAGCTGCCGTCGAGACAGACTACCACGGGTCCTTTACCCTTCTCTTCGACGCCACGCAAAGAATAGAGTAAGAGCTCGTGTTCAACAAAGCGACGCGTGAAGTCTTTGCGCAAGATCGGATGGCGCAGCGTCACCAGTTCATGCGGCAGCAGTCGGCTGACCTCCGCGCCGAGTCCGACTTCAAACAGTTCATCGTTGGTGCGTTCGAAAATTTTCCGACGCAGCGCCAGCGCATGTTCTTTCATGCGGCCAACCATCTGAGCGAGCTTCTTGAGCTTCTCGTTGCCGGCAAGATGTTTGCCTAATTCAATCTGTTGACCCGGTGATGATTTATAGCCGCTCCCTATCGTCAAGCTCCACGACTCGGCTTCTTGGGCGGCTTCATCGAGATTCTTGGTTACTTGGATGGCTTCTTTGAGAAAGCGGTTTTCCGTTTCTTTCTGGGCGCGTGACAGATCATCATTCAGCTGTTTGACTTGTTGCCGTAAGCGCGCGTCTTCGGCGCGGGCCTCGCTGGCAATTTTGTTGGCGGCTTGTTCGAGCAGCTCTTTGGCTTCTTTGGAGAGATCGCCTTGCTTCGCCAAGTCTTTGCTGAGTTCTTTTGCGTCGTTCGCTTCGGTAATCTTCTCCTGGACAATTTCTTCCTGCTTCTGCATATTCCAGAGGTCGAGCAGATCGCGACGCGTGAGCGGCTTTTCTGATTTAAGGAGACGCAGCGCCCCTTCGCCAAGGAGGACGGTCGCGAGTCCCGCCTTGCCTTCGTCCAAAACCGTGGCTGTCCGCAACAATTGCGACAGTTCTCCTTGATGCAACGCCGACAGCAAGGTGCGATTCAAGGCGGCGCTAGGCAGGACCTCCTGCTCTTTCAGAAAAATGACGTTGTATTTGAACAGCGAACAGAAAAGGTCTTGCAGTAAAGCGTCAAAGCGCGGAACCAGCGTCCCACCGTTTTCTTCGAGGTTGCGCAGTGAAGGAGATTCGTCTCGAAGTCTGTGATACACGGCGCGGTCGTACGAATCGCTCTCGATCCACTGGGTATTCGTCGGAATCGGCGGCGGCGGGGGCAGGACGAACTGAGATTTCTTTTTTGTTGATATACGCCTGGCCATTGATGCTGCAGCCCTTTCACACCCCGGCGGCTGTTTATGCCGGAGAGATCTGCCATTCCCCTGTGCGGCTCAGCGTTGTGTTCTCTGGACTAGAGTGTTCGGGGAGCGTCTGGGAGAGTCGTACCGCTTTTTCAAAAGCTTGCTGGTCGTCAAGCCCCAGAGAACAGAGAATTGGATTGTGTACTTTCTCCCGATGGATCACGCTATTGTACAAGTTCGTGTGTTTCACCGAGCGCAGAAAGGCGCGCAAATTCGGCAGGAAACGTAACGCGGGCATCTCGAAGCCGGTGAAGACACGGGTCAGCGCATCGCAGGTCAGCGACGGCAAATACTTGAGCGCGCTCTGTACGATACGCAAGAAGAGCCCATAGTGAGCAATTTCATCCTGCCCAACGACCCGAAATGCTTCCGAGGCGCCGATTTCATAACCACGTTGCCGTTCCTCGGGTGTTGGGTTCTGAGGTAGCCCATATTCGTGACGAATACGAGAGCGTACTTCCTGATAATGAAAGAAAGTTGCTCGTTCTTGCACCATTGCATAAACAGTGCTGCCGAGCGGGGTATCGACGCCGTTATGCTGCTGCGGCTTCCATTGAGCGCTGTGCACTTTATCGACATACGTCGCCAGTTGTTCCTTGGTGCGGGCTTGAGAATGTTGCAGCACGAGTGCCCAAGCGGCCCCGTGTTTGGCCTCTTCTGCGCCCCACTGTAGATGCATGTTGCGTCGGGTGGGGAGCGAGTGGAACATATCGAGCCCTGCTTGGACATAATCTCCAACATATTCTTCCACGCCGAGAAAGCCTTCGATGAGATTGAGCGTG
>CAZUFQ010000915.1:0-2993 GCA_964618735.1 uncultured Enterobacteriaceae bacterium | reverse complement strand
TTCAACCAAGTGTCAGCTATGCCATCGTACGGTTGTTCCATCGTTCCTCGGGCCCCGGCAATCTGGTTATTTATGGGGTCATCCAAAGTATGGAGTTGGACATAGCGTAGGATGTTGAGAACCGTTGAATGCTTTGCCACCAAAGGGCCATGGACATCACGCCAATACTGTTGGAATTCCGCACGAGTGAGGTTCGGTTTGCGACGGAGAACAAACACCAAGCGAATCATATGGTTCCTCCTTTACCGATTTCAGTTGTGCTGTGAAAAGTGTCGTCTTCATAAGGAAAATCTTCCAGCGTTGCAAGCCGGAGTCATTCCTCTAGAAAAACCTGTGCAGACGTCCTAAGCTCGCTGCCATCGTTGAAGATAAGCAAACCGTAGTGAAGGAGGATCATAATGGCAGGACGTGTTCAAGGGAAAGTGGCGATAGTTACTGGCGGCAGTTCAGGCATCGGACGCGCAACCGCCTTAATTTTTGCCCGGGAAGGGGCCAAAGTTGTAGTCGCCGATGTGTTAACAGACGGAGGCGAGGAAACCGTGCGGATGATTAAAGCCGCAGGCGGCGAGGCTATTTTTGTAAAGACTGATATGGGCAAGGCGGCTGAAGTTGAGGCGATGGTCCAAGCTGCGGTCAGCACCTACGGACGACTCGATTGCGCACACAATAATGCTGGTATCGAAGGCGCAACAGGAAGAACTGCAGATTATAAAGAAGACGATTGGGATCGGGTCATGCTCATCAACCTCAAAGGTGTGTGGTTGTGCATGAAATCCGAAATTGTCCAGATGTTGAAACAAGGTGGTGGAGCGATCGTCAACACGGCTTCTGATGCGGGGCTCCTTGGCGTACCCCAGATGCCCGCATATGTCGCGAGCAAGCACGGCGTTGTGGGGCTCACGAAAACGGCGGCGCTGGAGTATGCAAAATCCGGCATTCGCATCAACGCCGTGTGTCCGGGCGTTATTAAGACTCCAATGGTTGATCGTATTACTGGCCAACGCGCTGGACGCGCCGAGCGCATGGCGGCGGCAGAGCCGGTGGGACGTATGGGAAAGCCAGAGGAAATCGGTGAAGCGGTGGTGTGGCTCTGTTCAGAGGCTGCGTCGTTTGTCACTGGATTGCCAATGCCAGTCGACGGAGGCATCGCCGCGCAGTAACTCCATAAGTTGCTTCTTGTTCCCAGGCTCTGCCTGAGAACATAAGGTGCACAGGCAGAGCCTGACTGGTAGGGCGCGCCCGGGCAGAGCCCAGGCGCGAGCGTAAGAGCAGCATATACAAAAAGGAGGGTTCTCTCATGGATGTCGGCGTTTTTTTATTGACCTCAGATCCGGCCACTGACCCTGCAATCATCGCGAAAAAAGCGGAAGAAGTAGGCTTCGCTTCATTTTGGGTTCCTGAGCATCCGATCATTCCCATCAAATTCAGCACCGGCTATCCAGGCGCGCGTGACGGGCGGATCCCCGAAGGCGCGAAGCGCATTGCCGATCCTTTTATTGCCTTAGCGCGTGTCTCTGCGGTAACAACCAAAATCCAGCTTGGCACCGGCATTTGTCTGGTGCCTGAACGAAACCCGTTGTTATTAGCAAAGGAAATCGCTTCGCTCGATAATTACTCCGGCGGGCGCTTTCTCTTCGGCATTGGCGCGGGCTGGCTCAAAGAGGAAACGGAGATCATGGGCGGCGATTTCGCTCATCGCTGGACGCAAACGCGCGACGCTATTCTCGCTATGAAACAACTGTGGACCACTGAAGAATCTGAATACCGCGGGAAGTATTAC
Organism: uncultured Enterobacteriaceae bacterium; assembly: GCA_964618735.1. GTDB lineage: Bacteria > Desulfobacterota > Binatia > Bin18 > Bin18 > SYOC01. Next base: position 1,213 of record CAZUFQ010000915.1, on the reverse strand, counting down.
AATTTTCCGGCAGTCATCTCCTATCCGAAGCCAGCGCATAAACCGCATCCGCCCGTGCTGCTTGGAGGCTCGTCCAAATATGTCTTCAACCGTATTGTCGAATGGGGAGACGGCTGGGTGCCGACTATTGCTTCCGCCGAACAGATTCGCCGGGGCCGCGCCACACTCAACGAACTAGCGGCGCAAGCGGGGCGCGATCCGCAATCGATTCCGATTTTTGCGTTTGGCGGTCCCGGGCAATTTCGCGATCGCGGACAGATCGAGGAATTAGCCCAGGCGGGAGCTAATCACGCAACCCTCTGGATCAAGAGCACTAGCAAAACTGAGGCGATTGCGGAAGTTGAAGAGATTGCTCGGTTGGTGTTGTAGCGAGGATACCATCAAGCTGTGGCCTGGTCGGAAGACCAGGCCACAGCAGAGTTCTGAGCTGCTCCAACCTCGTCCCCGTGAGCACCTTTCAACGTTGGGCCAGCACGGATGTCCGAGCTGTCTCTGCCGCCTCTAGTTGACTAAGGCGCGCGGCCAAGGTCGCGTTCTGCTGTTCCAGCGCGCCTTTAAGTGCTGTAATCTCTTGCTGCTGTCGTTGCAGCTCATTGAGTAATAACGGGGTGAGCTCATCATACCGCACGCCTTCGATCTCGCCCTTGGCGTTGCGCGTCACCAGCTCGGGATAGACCTTGGCCACTTCTTCTGCGATCATCCCATACTGCAGCGGCCCCTGTGGTGATTGTTTATAGTGAAACGTCACAGTCTGGAGCTGTTGCAGCTTTTCCCCCTGCTCTCTTAACGGCTCAATATCCTGCTTATAGCGTGCTGATGACACCAACGTGCCCAGCTGTCCATTGCTATCGATCAACACTGTGTTGCCGACGACCGGTGTACTGCTCACTCCAGAGATAAATGCCCGATTTTGTTGGTCGTCACTGCCCAAACGTAACGTGTTAGACTCACCAGCGTCCCCGCCGGGAGATCCCAGATAGATATTATGGGAGCCGCTCCGTAAGTTATCGCCCGCGTGATCACCCAGGGCCAGATTGTGGTTGCCCTCCGTGGTATTCGAGAGTGCACAGAACCCGAGCGCAGTGTTAACGTAACCGGTGATGGAGGTATCAAGTGCGTAGTCGCCAACGGCGTTATTAAAGGAGCCAAGGAGATTTCTACAGAGGGCATAGTTGCCCTTCGCAACATTGTAGCCGACGGTAGTGGTGGGGGA
>CAZUFQ010000914.1:0-2994 GCA_964618735.1 uncultured Enterobacteriaceae bacterium | reverse complement strand
GGGTTTCTTTCATCAGATTTGACCGGTTTTTGGACATGAAATCTTAAAAATCCTTCCGCGTTGCCAACAATCACCACATTGCCGTATCCACGTAGGACATCACTGAAGATCACTCTCCCCTCCGCCGTGGCCAGCACCTTCGTCCCTAAAGGAGCGGCAATATCAATGCCATCATGAAAACTGCCGTTGCGAGGACCAAACGTTGAAGTGATCGGTCCCTCTACGGGCCACATAAATGGCATGTCGCCATCGTTTCGCCTTCTCGCTATGGGCGGCGCGTCCTCTTCTCTCCGTTTTTCAGGAGTCGCGCGCGAGGAAGAAAGTGGGGAGAGTTTCGGAGCGGCAGCTACTTTCCGCGGCTGTCCAGGCGGAATTCTCACCATCTGCCCAACTTCTAACTTGTCTGGATTCCGAATGGAATTGTAACGGGCAATCTCTTGTGTCGACACGCCATACTTCTGAGCAAGAGCGCTCAACGTATCGCCAGGTCGCACCTGATGATAAAGGGCCTGGCTACAGGCGGACACCCATCCAAGAAAAAAAATCAATAGTCTCGCCCTTCCAATCCTTCCCCATCCCTGCACTGCTTCCACCCCTTACGGCGAGCTAACACGCCTTATCCCACGATTTTACTACTCTATTGAGAGGAAAACGGCTTTGTCAAGAAATACTCCTATGCAGCGTTAATCGTTTCCTCAATCAACGATGGGCATTGTTTGGTCTTCTGAGGTCACACTACCATTTTTGAGAAGCGTGCGTACTTGCTGCAAGTCCACGTCGTCCTTCGCAGCACGATCTTCCAGCACTCCTTGTCGAGAAGATAGTTCTTCGAGACGTTGGTCCATCTTTTCAATATGCTCGAGCAATGTGGTCAAGGCGCGAGACAACGGGTCAGGCAAATTGGCGTGGTCGAGGGTAATGATCGGTCTTCCCGATGGTTGGTGCATGCCCCCTTCTTTCACCACCTTGCCAGGGATCCCGACCACAGTGGAATGGGCTGGCACAGAATTCACCACCACCGACCCAGCACCGATCCGACTGTGGCGTCCAATCACGATGGGGCCGAGCACTGCCGCTCCGGCGCCAACCAATACCCAGTCTTCCAGGGTCGGGTGACGCTTCCCTTTCTCCAGGCTCGTGCCAGCTAATGAGACGCCTTGGTATAAAGTCACATCATTGCCAATTTCTGCTGTTTCACCAATCACCACCCCCATGCCGTGGTCAATGAACAAACGTCGACCAATCCGCGCCCCAGGATGGATTTCGATGCCTGTCAGGAGACGGGACAGGTGACTGACAATCCGCGCCACCGTTGTCCAACCTTGCAGCCATAACCAATGAGAGAGTCGGTGAAAGAGGACGGCGTGGAAACCCGGATAGGCAAACACGACCTCCCACTTTGAGCGGACGGCAGGGTCACGCTCGAACACCGCCTGAATATCTTCTCTGATGTGTCGCAGCAACATACTTGAGCTTTCAGCCTTCCGTACTTGAGAAAGGCTTGAGGCCAAAAGCTGAGAGCAGAAGCCCTCCTGCCTCTGGCCCGTAGTTTACCCTCTTGTTACTTCACCGAGCGATGGCGACCCGCAAAAGACTGTTTCTCATCCTTGTAGAGTTTATACTCGATACTATCAACTAAGGCTTGCCAGCTGGCCTCAATAACATTTGGGGAAACACCCACCGTTCCCCAGCGGTCATGTTCATCTCCAGACTCAATCAAAACGCGCACAGTCGACGCGGTGCCGCCATCCTCACCGGCGCCAAGGACGCGCACTTTGTAATCATGCAGCTCCATTTTTTCTAATTGCGGATAAAACTTCGTCAGCGCTTTGCGCAAAGCACGGTCAAGAGCATTGACCGGGCCATTGCCCTGCGCAGCGGTATGTTCAACTGCGCCGTCTGGCCCTTCCACCATGATTGTTGCTTCCGAAAGGGGCGGCTCGTCCTCTTTCCGCTTCTCGTCAATGACGCGAAAGCCAATGAGGCGAAAATGGCGCACCTGCCCGTTCAGCGCCTTTTGCATCAACAGCTCGAAAGACGCTTCTGCTCCCTCATACTGGAAACCGGCGTTTTCCAGGCGTTTGACTTCATCCAAGATCTGTTTCACGGCGGGAGCGGCACTCTCGACATCAAGCCCAAACTGCTTGGCTTTGTAGATGACATTACTACGGCCTGACAGATCCGACACCAACACCCGCTGCGTGTTGCCGATGACCTCTGGATCGATGTGTTCGTACGTTTCTCGATTTTTTTGCACCGCCGCCACATGCAGCCCGCCTTTGTGGGCAAACGCGCTCACGCCAACGTACGCCTGGCGTTTGTTCGGTTCGATATTGGCTAATTCGTAGACAAACCTTGATACTTCAGCAATACGTTTGAGTTGAGACGAGGAAACACACTGATAGCCATGTTTGAGCTGTAGATTCGGAATCACCGAACACAGATTGGCGTTGCCGCAGCGTTCGCCAAACCCGTTAATGGTGCCCTGCACCTGTACGGCACCGCCTTCCACGCCAGCCAATGAATTGGCCACGGCCAGTTCGCAATCATTATGACAATGGATGCCCAACGGCGTCGCAACCGCTTGCCCTGCTGCACGCGTCGCCGCAAGCACTTCATGCGGCATCCTTCCGCCCCGCGTATCACAGAGCACGATCGCAGCGGCGCCGGCTTCAGCGGCGGCTTTCACACATTCAAGCGCATATTCCGGATTTGCCGCATAGCCGTCGAAAAAATGTTCCGCATCAAAGAACACTTCGTCAACACGTTTTTTCAAGTAGGCAATCGAGTCGGCAATGACTTCGAGATTCGCTTTTTTGGAAATGCGTAGATCGTCACGCACATGCAGGTCCCACGTCTTGCCCACAATCGTCACGACGGGCGTCTCGGCCTTGAGGAGCAGACGGATGTTGAAATCTTCACTGGCGGCGATATTTGCCCGACGCGTTGAGCCAAAAGCAGCGACGCGCGCGTGCTTGAGATGCACTTTTTTCA
>CAZUFQ010000913.1:0-2995 GCA_964618735.1 uncultured Enterobacteriaceae bacterium | reverse complement strand
CATAATTCGAGTAGGATTATCCCGAGAACCGTCTGTACATTTTGTTTCACCATTCCGTTCAAGACGTCATGTGTTCAGGTAAATGACCCTCGCACGCCCCCCCCACCACCACAACTCGACGCTCTTCTGCAGTCTACAGAAGAATTCGTATATTCTGCAGAGGAACCTGCGACCTCGATTGCCTCGCGCCTCCTCCTTGTCGAAGACAATCCGATTAACCAAAAGCTCGCCGCTCGTCTCTTGAAAAAATTCGGCTACGAAGTGGATATTGCCGGCAATGGCTACGAAGCCCTCGCGCTCCTAGGCCGTCAAGCCTACGCCGCGATTTTGATGGACTGCCAAATGCCGGAACTCGATGGCTTTGAAGCGACCCGGATCATCCGCGCACAGGAAAGCGGCAAACAAACGGCTGAAGCAGCGCAGCAATCGGATCGTTTGATCACAACCCACCATGAGCCCTTCAGCCTTCATCCGTTGGCCTTAGCGCATACGCCAATTATTGCGCTGACTGCTAACGCTATTACCGGAGATCGAGAGCGCTGCCTTGCTGTAGGGATGGATGACTATTTGACCAAACCTATCAACCCGACAGAACTCAAATCAGTCCTTGCCCGATGGCTTCCTCCTCAGTCCTGCTGAAATGTTGTAGTGAAAGCGGCAACGGCGCTGGGTTCGGTCGCGGTGAGAGGACTCGAGAAGGGCGCTTGTAGTTCACCAAAGGAACGGCAAAGCGAATGCAGTTTCTCGCAGAGGCGCCGATACAATCTCACAAAGAGCAACCTAGAGGCGTCAAAAGAACATTATCTGACATGTCGGTAAAGCACCCATGTCGCAGCCTTGCTTGGAGGTACGTGATGAATAATTTTAGCAACGATTCCGGCATCGATTCTTCGACCATGGACGCAAGCGTTTTTGATTTGTCAAAAGCACTTGATCGTGTCGAGGGAGATCTTGAACTCTTGCAAGAGATGGCGGAGCTCTTTCTGGACGAATGTCCCCATATGGTCGAGGAAATCGGCCACGCCATAACAGGTGGAGAGGCATAAGCACTCCAACACGCAGCCCCCTCCTTGAAGGGTGTTGTGAGCAATTTCGCGGCTGACAAAGCAACCGAGGCAAGTTTCGTGTTGGAAAAGATGGGCCGTCAACAAGACTTGACCTGCGCCGCCATGGCGCTTGCCACACTTGAACAGGAACTTGGGCGACTGACCCCGGTCCTGCTCTCGTTGAAAGAGAAGGAAGCTGCGTAAACGTCGCAGAAGCCACGTTAGACCTGGGATTGACCCAGGAAAGAGAGTAATTGGTGAACATGAACAATCGGCAGCTCAATGCTATTGTTGTCAATGACGATCCGGTCCAACTCCGCCTCGCCTCAACGGTTCTCCAGAAAGACGGAATAAAAGTCTTCTCCTGTCAAAATGTCGAAGAGGCGTTGCTCGCTCTCAATTCATGCGAAAAGGTTGACATTATTGTCACTGACCTGCACATGCCTGGCATTGACGGTTGGCGGTTCTGCCGCCTGTTACGCTCGCCAGACTACCAGCCGTTGAATAACGTCCCAATTTTGGTCACGTCGGCGACATTTTCGGGCGCTGACGCCGAAGAGGTGACCTCAGATCTCGGCGCGAACGCTTTCCTTGCCTGTCCTTATAAAGCTTCCGTCTTACAAACCATAGTCCGGAAATTATTGGCGGGCGAACAACCCCAAGCGACCCTCAAAGTCTTGATCGTTGAAGACAGCACGGCGCAAGCAAAACAATTTCGTCGCATCTTTGAAGCGCATGGATATCATGTCTACACTGCCTCAAATGGCGAGATGGGATTGCAGCTGTTTCAGCAGTTCGAGCCCGAAATCGTCATTGTGGATTACTACCTCCCCGACATGAACGGCGACGAATTGCTGCCTCAAATCAAACGTCTGGGATCTCAGTCCGTCGCTATCATGGTTACCAGTGACGAGACTCCAGAACTTGCTACGCGCTTCATTCGGCAGGGGGCGGACGGGTACGTCCATAAGCCATTTGACGCCAAATATCTGGTCGATCTCTGCCACAACGCGCGGCGGCAACGCACTCTGCTACGGGTAGAAGAATTACTAGAGGTGCGCACCCAAGAGCTGGAACAAGAGCGAGCCAACTTTCTCGCCATGCTCACTCATGACATCAAAAACCCGCTAGGCGTTATCCTCGGATGCACCGAAATTCTCATGGAAGAAGCGAATGGACGCGCATCAACCGAGGAGCTGCACTTCTTAGAACGCTTGCAGAGCAACGCCATGTTGGTTCACTCGTTGGTGGCAAACTACTTAGACTATTCACGGTCGGAGTCCGGACATCTCACGGTGAATAAACGCGAACTTGACATGAATGTGCTCATTCTCCGCGTGGGGCAACGCTACGAAGCCGAAGCTTTACGGCGAGATCTCACCCTCAATATCAGGCTTGCTCAAGACCTCCCACCGTTGGAAGGCGATCCGCTTGCGCTCGAGCGCGTGTTCACCAATCTCCTTCACAACGCGTTGAAGTTCACCGCCGAACGGGGACAAGTCACGATGAGCACCACGTGGACCGATCATGAAATTGTCGTTTCGTTAACGGATGAAGGGTGTGGCATTGCGCCTGAAGAACTACCTTTACTCTTTCAGCGCTATCGTCGCACGGCAGCGACGCGCCATCGCGAAGGGACAGGGCTGGGATTAGTCATTGTCAAGGCGCTGGTCGAAGCGCATGGCGGCAGAGTCGAGGTCCCCAACGAGGTAGGGAAAGGCAGCCGTTTCACTGTCCGCTTTCCGTCTCCCGGCAGGTAATAGGCGTTCAGAATATGGAAACGCTCGTTGGCAAAATCATTATTGGGTGGCCAGACGCTGGTCAGGTTGAGCGGGCCGTGGTCCGCTTGTACGATGATAATAGGAGGTGTCTGCGAGCGGGCGAGAAGCGTATCTATGAGCGCAATGGCGCGTTTGCTGACGTAAGTCAACTGGTCTGTATAAACGATT
>CAZUFQ010000912.1:1218-2997 GCA_964618735.1 uncultured Enterobacteriaceae bacterium | reverse complement strand
TTGTAGCTGATGTCGCGCCCCGTGGGCGAAACCTTCGTGGCCGGCGCGGCGGGTTTTTCCGCCGCTTGCGCGCCGATTGCCGCAGCCGCGAACGACAGGAAAAGCCGCAGCTTCATATCAACGCTTCGCCAAACGCGCGAGCAGCGCCTCCGCGCACGCGCGGGCGAAGGCGGGATCGTTGATCTCGGTGTCGAGCTCGCGGACGGGGATGTCGGGGCGAAGGGTTTGCTTCAGTGCACCGAAGAGCGCGGCGTCGGCCTCGGGCGAATGAAAGGGTTTTCCCGCTGCGCTGATGATGCTGATCGCGCGACGCGGGAGCAGCCCAGTCACGGGCGCGGTGTAGCGAGGGGGCAAGGGAGTGGCGTTTTCGGCAGAGCCGTAGTAGGGGGCGGTTGCGCACCAGCGCCATAAAAGAGCGCTTGCGCTTCTCTCCTTCGTTCTCATCCAGTCCACCCTTGACAGCACGCGTCTCATCCTCAATGTACTGAGGAGCAATTTTTTGCTTCACAGGGAGAGTAAGGAGGGATAAATGTTGCAAGGTCGTCGTCTAGTTTATGTATTTGGTAAAAAGCTATGGCGTTCGTCCGTGGCTGCGGTTGTGTACGCAGGCATGTTCCTGCTCGACGCAGAATTTCCGGCGTGGGCCGACCCCGTTCAGTCTCCTCATGCTGGACCGAGTGTCGATGGATCGAAAGTGTATGATGAGAAGTGTGCGACATGTCACAACGGCAGGGTAGCGCGCGCGCCGCAACTCCAGGCGCTGAAAGCGAAGAGTCCCGAGGAGGTGCTCGATGCCTTATTAACCGGGCCAATGGTGTTCCTCGGTATGGGCATGCCGGACGCCGAACGCCGAGCGGTCGCGGAGTTCATCACCGGCAAACAGTTTGGTGAAGAGCAGCTCAAGGCCACGATCACAAACTTCTGTCCGAACGCGCCCGGAGAATTTACGGTCTCTGAGAGTACCCCACAGTGGAACGGCTGGGGCTCTAATCTGTGGAATACCCGTGTCCAAACGGCGGAGCGCGCCGGCTTGACGGCAGAACAGGTGCCGAATCTCAAAGTAAAGTGGGCCTTCGGATATCCCGCCGGCACGGTAGCTTCGCAACCGACGGTGATGGGCGGACGCGTGTTTGTAGGTACTCTACGGGGACAACTCTATTCACTCGACGCCAAAACCGGCTGTTTGTATTGGGCGGTCAAGAATCCGACTGGGGTGCGTTCAGCGATCAGTGTAGAGCGTTTGCCGAACTCGAATCCGCCGAAATACGTCGCATTCTTCGGCGACGTTGCCGCGACCGTTCATGCCGTGGATGCGCGGACCGGAGCCCAAATTTGGGCAACGAAGGTTGATACCCATCCCATCTCTCGGGTGACTGGTTCTCCAAAGTTTTACAACGGACGTTTATATGTGCCGGTGACGTCGCTGGAAGAAGCCTCGGCTGCTGACGGTCGCTATGAGTGTTGCACCTTTCGCGGCAATCTGGTTGCGCTTGACGCCGCCACGGGAAAACAGATCTGGAAAACGTACACTATTCTTGAGAAACCCAAGCTCAGAGGGAAGAACAAAGCTGGTGTAAACGCCTACGGACCGGCAGGAGCATCGATCTGGTCGTCGCCAACTATTGACCCGGAGGGCGGACGGATTTATGTGACCACGGGAGATAACTACGCAGACCCGGCCACGAAAACCAGTGACGCCTTTGTAGCCTTTGATCTGAAGACCGGGAAGTTTCTCTGGTCGCAGCAGTTTCTGCCCAACGATGCGTGGAACGTGGCGTG
>CAZUFQ010000912.1:0-1118 GCA_964618735.1 uncultured Enterobacteriaceae bacterium | reverse complement strand
TGGTGAAAAAGTCTGGTCGGTTATGCCTCCAGGTTGCGGCGATCGTAAAAACTGCAGCCCGGCGCAGTCCGCCGCGATTTCAGCTATCCCTGGCGTAGTGTTCTCGGGCTCGGTGGATAGTCATCTACGAGCGTACTCCACTAAAGATGGGAAGGTGTTATGGGATCATGACGCCGCGCAAGAATATCAGACCGTCAACGGCGTCAAGGGGAATGGCGGCTCGTTCGACTCGTCAGGGCCAACCATTGTCGATGGTATTCTTTACACCAACTCGGGCTATGCCCAATTCGGCGGATTGGGCGGGAACGTGCTGTTAGCGTTTTCAGTGGATGGGAAGTGAGTGGTAGTTCTCTTTCGACGTGTCGCCTTTGTTTGTAAATACCAATAAACTGCTGTGAGCAAGCCCTTGATTACCCAAGGGCTTGCTATGATGATTAGAAGACTTGAAATCCCTGTATTCCAGAAGCTCAGCGGATAAGAGAGTTCTGCTATGAAAATTCGAGCAAACTTTGTGAAAGATGGAAAATGGTGGGTTGCTTGGACGGAAGATGTGCCAGGAGCGCTCACTCAAGGAGAGACTCTGGAGGAAGCCCGAGAGAACTTGGTTGATGCAATTCGCATGATGCAAGAGCCAGTAGATCTATCGCAACTTCCGAAGAGCAAGGTTGTAATTGAAGAGTTTGAGGTATGAATGAAACGACGGGAACTGATTCGCCACATTGAGCGTTTTGGTTGCGTCTTATTGCGTGAGGGAGCAAAACATAGCCGCTATGTGAATCTTGCCGATCCGCAGCGTTCAAGCACTATTCCGTGTCACACTGAGATCGGCGACCTACTTGCACGAAAAATTTGTCAACAACTTGGGGTTCCTGACCCTAAATGAGCTGAAGCTTCTGCAAAGAATGAGTCCACGTTCTTGTGTTTTCTTATTACTGCATCGTCCCAACTGGAAACAAAAACCCAGTCTGAGCATCTTCGCCGCGTGTGCGAGTTTTAGCGATCGAACGAGACGGGGAGGGTAGGGCGCGAGCCAGGTAGGCGTCGGCGGCTTTGCGAGGAATGCGGTACGAGCGGCCAATACGAAGGGCTGGCAGTTCTCCTTTGCGGATCAAGTCGCG
>CAZUFQ010000911.1:0-2998 GCA_964618735.1 uncultured Enterobacteriaceae bacterium | reverse complement strand
ATATCAAAGGCTCTTTTGCCGGGACGCCGCTGATGAACACTGCGATGTTAGGGTTAGGAACCATACTCGCTAATGTTCTCGGCACCACGGGAGCCTCTATATTGTTGGTGCGCCCGCTTCTTCGGGCGAATGTGGCGCGGCAAAAGAAAGCTCACATTATCGTTTTTTTCATTTTCATTGTGAATAATGCTGGAGGATTGTTAACCCCATTAGGAGATCCGCCTTTATTTCTTGGGTTCTTAAAAGGAGTCTCTTTTGGATGGACATTTTACCAGCTGTGGAAGCCATGGTTGCTCGTGAACGGGGCACTGCTTGTACTCTTCCATTTCTGGGATGAAGCTGTGTTCGATCGAGAGGAACGAGAACGTCCCGGCTCACAGCTGGAAGAAGTTCAGATACACGAGCCGCTGCACATCTCCGGACGAATGAACTTCTTGTTACTCGGTGGAGTCGTCGCTCTCGTCTATGCGAGCGGACAAGGCATCGGTAATGGCGGCGTAGCATGGCGATTCGGCATGCAGGAAATGGGGATGCTCGTCCTTACCTTAGCGTCCTATTATGTGCTGACCCACGACACGACCCATAAGCTCAATGAATTCTCCTTCGGACCCATTGAAGAAGTGGCGATTTTGTTCGCTGGCATTTTCATCACTATGACTCCGGCCCTCCTTCTCCTTAACGCTTATGGGAAAACCTTGGGGCTGAGTCAGCCCTGGCATTTTTTCTGGGCGTCTGGACTGCTTTCGAGTTTCCTCGATAACGCCCCGACCTACCTGACGTTTACGGCGGTAGCGAGCGGCTTGCATGGGATACCACTAGAAGGGCGATATCTCGAACTCCTTGCCCAGCACCCATTTGGCGTCCAGTTGCTCCAAGCTGTTTCCCTGGGATCAGTGTGTATGGGAGCAAACAGCTATATCGGGAATGGACCGAATTTTATGGTCAAAGCAGTCGCTGAACAGGCAGGAGTAAAAATGCCTTCGTTCTTTGGCTATATGATCTACTCAGGGATTATTCTCATACCGCTTTTTGTCGTTGTATCCGTGCTCTTTTGCTTATCGTAAGAGGCTCGTCTTCCTTGGATGTCGCGGCGTTCCATCCGGGCTACGGAACTGCACAGGTTTTGGTAGGATGCGCTTGCGCACCGGAAACAGGGCGCATACATGCGCCCTATGGAACAAATTACTACCTACGCCCAACAGAAACACTTGAGCGAGGCGACACTCGCGCGCTGGCTGGCGTGGCCGGAAACCGACCAGGCGGCGTTAGGAGAATTCGTGCAGGAATTACAACTCGGCGAGAATCATCTCCGTGATTTTCTCGACTGGTGTGAAGAAATTGTCTTACGAGATGGCGGAACGGCGGCAGACCTTCTCTCGCGGCCCGAGCTGCGCCAGCCCCTCGCAGCGAAACTCGGACGTAACGATAAGCTCAAAATAATAAAAGAGGCGCTACGAAAGATCCGCTATCCGCGTCTTTCACGTTTGGAGGAGGACTTACACGCGGCAGTCAAGGCGCTAGACCTCGGCGGGCGTGTGCAGGTATCATTCCCCCCATCGCTTGAGGGCGATGAAATAACGGTGTCGATTAAAGCCCGGAATACGAAGGAACTGCAGGATAGTGTAGAGCAGCTGCGGGAGCGCTTAGGGAATGGAGCAATACAGCAGTTGTTCAGTTTGCTGGACCAAGTCTGAAATCTTTAGTTGAGAGTTGAGTCGTGGTCTCACGCCCAGGCTCCATCTGGACATGAGAAGAGCAAGACAACTATGAAACTATATCAACCAAGCGAAATTCTGATTGAACGGGGAGAGGAAGACGCCCCGGTCGTGCGGCGCGCTCTTGCGCGTGCGCCGCATGCGCCGGTGCGGATCGTCGAGCCCGGTTGGGAGCGTGAGAGCCCCTCGCATACGAATGATCCATTCGGCGCCGGTAAACGCCGCCTGCTTTTTACTCGGCAGCGCTCCACTTTTTTGGAGCACTGTCCTGCTGGGACGCCGGGACTCGTGTGCTGCAATTACCTGGTCGTGAGTTTGATTTCTAACTGCCCGATGGATTGTAGTTACTGTTTTCTTCAAGAATATCTGGCGAATAATCCGACGCTCAAAGTCTTTACCAATGTTGACGACATGCTCAGCGAGGTGGCGAAAGTGGTGGATCGTCAACCCTGGCGACAGTTTCGTATTGGCACGGGGGAGTTGTCCGACAGCTTGGCGCTGGATCATCTGCTCGGTTTCTCCGCCGATCTGGCGCCATTCTTTGCCGAGCGGAAAAACGTATTACTGGAGTTAAAAACGAAGAGCGATAACGTTGATGGGCTTCTCACGCTGGACCCAAAGGATCGAGTAGTCGTATCGTGGTCGCTCACGCCGCGGGAGATTTCTGACGCCGAAGAGCATGGTACGGCCTCACTGGCTGAACGCTTGGACGCTGCATGTCGCGTGCAGGCGGCTGGCTATAAGCTGGGATTTCATTTTGATCCTCTTATTGAATATCCCAATTGGGAAGAAGGCTATCGAGAGCTTATTGCTCAAGTATTTGCGAGCATTGATCCACAGCGTGTAGCCTGGGTGAGCTTAGGCAGTCTGCGGCTGACGCCAGCATTGCGCGCCATCGTCCGTCGTCGATTCCCACAGACCCGCGTACTGTCTGGCGAACAAGTACTGTGTGCTGACGGCAAATGGCGCACCTTTCAGGCGCTACGCGTGCACATGTATCGCGCTGTGACTGGCTGGTTGAAAGAAGCAGCGCCACAAACACCACACTATATGTGCATGGAAACCGCGCCGGTGTGGGAAAAAGTATTCGGTCACGCCCCGTCTTGCGATAAAGATGTGGCGCGTATGTTGACGCAGCCGAATCTCAGGACGCTTTGAGGACATGATGTGTAGTGCGTGGCGCCTATACTATGCTCATCTGATGTGTCACGAAACACGCGTTCACTTTGCCTAGTGCAGATTCCAGACAGGTCTTGTTGGAGAAGGGAAAGACAGAGAAGATT
>CAZUFQ010000910.1:0-2998 GCA_964618735.1 uncultured Enterobacteriaceae bacterium | reverse complement strand
TCTGGAGGAATTGATCCAGACCGGTCTCTCTGAATTCTTTAGTTATTCGAGTCCAAGCTGCATCCCGGAGAAAAACTTTCCGTGGACGAGTATTACGGCTACATTTTTGACAATTCTGTTCCAGGATTGCCTGAACGCGCCGCGGCTGAGAGTCTCACTCCGCTCGCGTACATGCGACGCTACGGCGCGTTCGAGGTGCAGAAGAATCTTGGTCCTCTACATGAGCAAGAAGTTTCACCTACAGAATTGGAGGACCTTCATATAGACCAATTGGGGCGTGTCTTTACCAGCGCCCCGAAACCAGCTCTCCCGAATGTTGTCCCTTACCCAACACCGGACGGTGACGCAGAAGGACGACGGCTAGTCGGGGTGCAGATCGAGGGCAAGATTTTGCGTGGTTTCCCGACTCCAAGTGGACGACTCGAATTCTTCTCGTCCACGCTCAAGAACTGGGGTTGGCCTGAATACGCCCTACCAACGTATGTGAAGAGTCACATCCATCCCGACCAGCTTGAAGCTGGCCAAATGGTGCTCATCCCTACGTTCCGCTTACCCGTGCAGATTCACACGCGCAGCGCTAACGCGAAATGGCTTGATGAAATCGCGCATACCAATCCGCTGTGGATCAATACGCAAGACGCGAAACGCATGAACGTCCGCACCGGAGACCTGATGCGAGTAGAAACCCAGATTGGCCATTTTGTTGTCAAGGCGTGGGTAACCGAAGGCATTCGTCCAGGAGTAGTCGGCTGTAGTCATCACATGGGCCGCTGGAAACTTGACGGCGCCGGGCAGCGTCAGCTTATGGCCACAGTAGATCTGAACCGGGACGGGGCGCAGTGGCGTATACGCCGTAAAAAAGGGGTAGAAGCGTATCAGAGCGACGACGCCGACAGCAAACGCATCTGGTGGACGGACGCCGGCGTCCATCAGAATCTGACCTTCCCCGTGCATCCAGATCCCGTCTCTGGCATGCACTGCTGGCATCAAGCCGTGCTGGTCACGCCAGCGCAACCAGAAGATCAGTACGGAGACATTGTCGTGGATACGGAAAAGTCCCATGCTGTCTATAAGAAATGGCTGGAACTGACTCGCCCAGCAGACCGCTTCTCTCCAGATGGAACGCGTCGACCATATTGGTTGCTACGTCCGCTGAAACCGGCGCGGGAGGTCTATAAACTGCCAATAACGGACGAAAGAAGTGGCAAATAACATCGCACGGTTTTCTATTCACCTCACTCTTCGATAATGATGCTGAAGCGATATTTCCCTTTTCTCGACTTGCGCTCTTATCATGCGAGTTTTCTTCGTAGAGATTTCATGGCGAGCGCCTCGGTCGTTTTCCTCGACATTCCCCAGGGCGTCGCGTACGCCATGATTGCGGGTCTTCCACCGGTCATGGGACTCTATGCCGCAGCCATACCGGCAATCGTCGGCGCGTTGTTCCGCAGCTCACGCCATGTCGTAACGGGGCCGACGAATGCCCTGAGTCTCCTCGTCGGCAGTGCAGTCGCCGCTCAGGCCGCGAATGGAGGAGCCACCCCAATGGCGGTAGGCGTCACTCTTGCTTTCCTGGTTGGCGTTTTCCAATTTGTGGCCGGAGTGCTACGCCTTGACGTGGTTGCTGATTATATTTCTCAGCCTGTCGTGCGCGGCTACATTACCGGAGCCGCCGTCCTCATTGCCATCGGCCAACTTCCAAATGTCACCGGCACAAAGGGGGAAGAAGGCCATCTGGGACGCGTGCTGCTGCACTGGATCATGGACCTATCGCATATGCATCTGCTTACCTTGGCGTTTGCAATCGGTACTCTGCTTGCCATCCTCATACTGCGACGAGTCAATCCTCGCGCGCCCAGCTCCGCCATTGTTATGATATGCAGTATCGTCATCAGCAACATGTTCCACCTTCACGATCTCGGACTGAAACTTGTCAGAGACTTAGCGCCCATTCCCTTAGGACTGCCCCCTTTTACAACCCCACATCTCACCCTTTTGGCTGAACTCACACCCTCAGCCATCGCTTGTGCAGTGTTGTCGCTTGTAGAATCAAGTTCGATAGCGCGAGCGCTTGCAACGCGCAGCGGACAGCGACTCGATCTCGCGGTGGAGTTCGCAGGGCAAGGACTGGCAAACATCTCGGCAGCTTTCGCGGGCGGATACCCGGTCAGCGGCAGTCTTTCACGCTCGGCCTTGAACCAACGAGCCGGTTCGGCAAGCCGACTGTCTGCCATGTTCTGCGGCCTCCTGATGATCTCAATTTTGCTGTTTTTAGGACCTCTTGTCGGAGGAACACCCGTCGCTAGCCTCGCCGGGTTGTTGCTCGTGTTAGCTAATGATCTCATTGATCGAGACCAGATCAAGTTGATTCTACGAGGCGCGCAGGCGGACAAAGTCGCATTCATCACAACCATTCTTGGCGCTTGGACGCTGCCGCTTGACCGAGCGATCTATCTCGGCGTCGGCATTAGTATCGTCATGTTTTTACGACGCGCCCGCCTGCTCTCGGTCCGCGAAATGGTCATTGGGGAAAAAGGGAGATTTCGTGAGATCGACCCCGATTCGGAAGAAGCAATCTATCTTTGCCCAGCCATTCGCATTCTCAACCTGACGGGTCCCTTGTTCTTCGCTGTCACCGGAGAACTCGAAAACGCGGTCGCCCCTTTTCTCCGCGACTCGCATATCCGGGTCCTGATCTTGCGCCTCCGTCAAGCGCAGGATGTCGATGTCACTACGGCCACGGTTCTTGCGACAACCGCACGGCAATTCGCAAGTAACGGACGCGCCCTGATTCTCTTGGGCGTGCGCCCCATTACCCAAGAGTTAATTGAGCACACGCGCCTGGTAGACCAGATCGGTCCGGAGAATATTTTTCCGGTCCAAGTCGGCTGGTTCACAGCTATGGAGGCAGCCTTCCGACGCGTGCTCGCAATAACAAGCGATCACGTCTGCGGGTCCCATTCGCCCTTCGCAGAATACATTCACGCACACGAAAAAT
>CAZUFQ010000909.1:0-2998 GCA_964618735.1 uncultured Enterobacteriaceae bacterium | reverse complement strand
TAGAGAAGCCGTGAGGTGCTCGACGTGCTCCTATCCTGTACTTTAAAGGCGTGACGCAGGTGTGCCGTGTGACGGCACAGGGGGTGTTATCCAAGTAATGCTAGCCAGAAAAAATGGGACTATAACATCTTGGATAATCAGGGCTTTTCTGTGACACGCTACATACAGAGCATGACCAGGGTTGCACTACCCAACTGAGGACAGGAAGCCCTGCACGGCACGCAAACTAAGGTGATACACCGATTTAAAGACCAAGGCGCATGCAATGGCGAGATCCGCATAACGGCGCGGGGCACCCGGCTCTGTGGCTGGGTCCGTGTGACGCTACGTCGTGATCGCGTGTGCATCGAACCATACAGTGAGGCGGCCCCGGTTGATCAGCGCGCGATTGTATGCACCCCAGTTGCGGATGCGGTACCGAAACACAAATAGGGGTTTTGGCATGGGCCCATCTTAGCGACCACAAGCAAAGAGGGAAATCTGCAACAACGTCACAACGCGTTGCCAAAGCGAGGGAGCCGAGGCCACGGAATTGACGCTCGATCCACACGAGGTTGGGGAACTAGCAGGGCTGTACCAACCGGTGTAGGGTTTAGTTTTTAGTGGCGATTCGTGGGCCAGACGGTGACGATCGCGATCGATTTTGCGCCAGACACACAGGAGAGAGACTAATGACACTCACGATTACTCCGACGGAAGCCACACTCGGCGCCACGGTCACCGGCGTTGATCTCGCCAACTTAGATGACGCGGGTTGGGCGGACATTGAGCGCGCCTTCCTCACTTATGCCGTGTTGATCTTCCCCGGTCAGTATCTCACCGATGCTGCGCAGATCGGCTTCGGGCGACGGTTCGGCGCCATCGAGCACCTGGTGGCTGACCGCGAGATCGTGCCGATCAGCAATCAGCGCGCCGACGGCACGCTGATGATAGAGGACGAGCCCGGCATGCAACTCCTGCGCGGCAACGAAGGCTGGCATACCGACAGCTCCTACATGCCGCTGGCGGCGAAGGCGTCCATCCTGTCGGCGCAGGTCGTGCCCTCGGTTGGCGGCCAGACCGAGTGGGCGGACATGCGCGCCGCCTATGACGCACTCGATGAGAGGACCAGAGCGCGCATCGCTATTCTCTCGGCCTATCACTCGCTGTACTATTCGCAGGGCCGTATCGGCCACAAGGGTGTGGTCGGATCAAGTTACGGATTTCATACCGACGATCCGCCGTTACGTCCCTTGGTGAAAATGCATCCCATCACGGGGCGCAAGTCGCTCTTCATTGGCCGCCATGCCTACGGCATTCCCAGTCTTGCGCCTGAGGAATCAGAACAGCTGCTTGACGATCTCGTGACGTTCGCGTGTCAGGCGCCGCGCACGTACAGTCATGCGTGGCGCTCCGGTGATGTCGTGGTGTGGGACAACCGCTGTGTGCTGCATCGTGCGCGCCCATTCGACCACCGTGAGGCGCGGGTCATGAAGCACACGCGAGTAACGGGCGATCCCGCTTCGGAGCTGGCCGTTCGCAGCAACCCGAGTGCGCCATGAACAAACCAGGAAGGAGGTGACACGGACGCACCGTCTCCTACTTTTCGTTTTCGAACTTCTTGGTATACGATCATGGTTCTGATATTAAGGCAGCAAATCGTTTATGTACGTCCTTATGAATTGCTGCACATCCTTCGGCGCCTTCGAGAGTCCCCCCTGCGTTCCTCTCTTGGGTACTAACTTGGCTGGAGGTTTGGTGTCCTCGAGTTCATCGCCATTGATAATGAAGAAGTAATGCTGGGTCCGGTCTTGGCTGGTGAGGTGATACTGTTCAAATCCGCCTTTTTTCGAGCCTAACCTCCAGTTTATGTGCCAGCCCTCCCAGTTCGTGTAGCCAGCGTCAGTATCCACTTCAATACCACCTACCGTCTTCTTTTCCGCTTGAATCACGTTGGAATGTTGTGAATGCGGAGGGCTTCCCCACAGCCGCATTCTATCTCTGGTTGACGCTTCAGTACTTTTTTGCAAACCTGACCCTTGAGTTTGCTCTTGACG
This sequence comes from uncultured Enterobacteriaceae bacterium, assembly GCA_964618735.1. Classification (GTDB taxonomy): domain Bacteria; phylum Desulfobacterota; class Binatia; order Bin18; family Bin18; genus SYOC01. The sequence goes on along the minus strand of CAZUFQ010000909.1, from coordinate 962 downwards.
ATAGGAAGCACTAGCCAGATGGGCAGCTGGCGTCAGCGCCTTCGCGCCCATCACATCCGCCTCGTGCTCCAGCCCCGCGTCATCATTGAGCGGCGCCCCATCCTTCATCTGCATCGTCGGCTTCACGCTGCCCTGAGCCTGCTGTACAACGTGCCACGCTTCATGGGCTAAGTGCTTCTCCTGCCCCGGTGCGACATGGATGTCGCTACCTTGCGTATAAGCTAACGCATTGAGCTTCGCTGGTTTGGAAGAGTTATAATGCACGCGCACATCATCCATCGCTAGGCCGGAGAGGGATTCAATCCCGGATTTCAATTGATCAGGCAATCCAGTTCGATTTTCCTGTCGGCGTTCGGACAGATGATTTGCCTCACCGGCTCGACGTTGGATTGGCGCCCGTTCGTCGGTTGAGCGCTGCTGATCGAGAAAGTCGATCCCATACGTGGGAGGAGCCAGTGCTATCCCATTGGGGCCAGCGCTTGGACGACGCATCGAAACTGCTGTGCGCCCTTGCGGCAATTTGCTAGGCAGCGTTGCTTGTCTCATTGTAGTCTCCTCTTTACTGAACGCTTCTCACGTCTCTCCTCTTCTTAGGGGAGGTGCAAAGAAAACAGCAAGGATGAATCATCCGCCCTTGCCTTCTTTTGCATATTCTTTACGAATTCCCTGTGTCACATCGTCAAGGCGAATAAGCGTGTTGCCCCGCTCTAGCGCTTGCAATGAAGCGTAGCGAATCACGTTCATAATCGCTCCACCGGTAAGAGCATGGTCCTTGGCGATTTTTTCGAGATCAAGGTCTCGGGCCAGTTCTGCTTTAGGTGAAAAGCCCTGCCGCCACAGACGTAGCCGTTCCTCTGGGCGAGGCACGGGGAAATATATGATGGACTCAAAACGTCGGGCAAAAGCCTCATCAAGGTTCTCCTTGCGGTTCGAGGCGAGAATGGCAATGCCATCAAACACCT
>CAZUFQ010000908.1:0-3001 GCA_964618735.1 uncultured Enterobacteriaceae bacterium | reverse complement strand
AGAAAGTCAAAATATGCCTGCAGTTCGCCGCTAGCGAGAATCAACTTCGGAGGAATCTTAATCTTGAGCAGAGCTGTGCCTTCGACAAAATCCCGATAGAATAACAGATCGACCTGTCCGGTAGTGTGCAAACCAAGGGGTAGAGGGGTCCAATAGCGAGCGCGACGAAGCGTTCGGACCGGGCCGTTGCGATATCCCAAGAGTTCGGCGCGAATGTCTGCGTCAGTCCGGTGTAGCGTCAACAGCCCCCCAAGAAAGCGTACGTCCACGACGCCGTGCACCCCTGCAACGACATTCTCGCCAAACTCTCCCATCTTTTCTACAAAAGCAATATGTGTAGGTAAGGGTGCGTGAAATTCCAGCGCATAGCGCTCAGCATACACGCGATCGTTGGCTTCGTCGTACCGCGCACTCACACACTCGACGCAAACCAACGGCGGCGGTTGTGGGAACACTCCCACATACACAAACCCCAGCGGCTCGTTCACGCTTCCCACGCGCACTTCTCCCCATAGAGTTGCGCCGGAGGGGAGCTGGGCAAGAGAGCCGCGTTGCCCAAGATCACGGTTCATAAACACCAAAGCGTCATTTTCGTCAAATTCCCTCGTGGGGTTATCGGCGTTTGACTGTTTCCCCCACTCTAATGTCCAACGACCGCGCCGATCGCGTCCATCAACTTGAAAAGAGATTGGAACAGGAGTCCCGTCGTGAAAAGCATACACCCGGAGAGAAGTAAGCACCTGATGAAGAAATAATGGGGTTTGGCGTCCATCCACCAGAGAAACGCCTGGAAGGGTGAAAGAGTGCGAGGAGTTATTTGCTGCAAAGGCGGGAAACAATTGAAGACAACTACAAAGTAAACAGATGAATAGGACCAGTAGAAGAAAAGCGGCGACGCAACAAGGTCTTCTCACCAACATTCACCTTCGCCTCCGCTCGGAAAATTCATACACGCCACAGGCCTCTCGCCCTTGCCAGCTCGTGCGCGCCAAACCGAATGTCACGTTCAGCGCATTTCCTTGAGCGGCATGCCGCACGATGGGAATGGTAGTGAGGGGCTTCCCCTGGCATTGGAGGGAAAGAGCGGTCGCCGCTACGGAAACTTGGAAGGCGGTCGGGCGATCATCCTCGATGGTATAGTGAAGTTCCCATTCTTCCGGTTGTAAACAATGTGAAATACCCTGGTGATAGAGCACGCCGGAAGAGCGCGGTCCGTCCGCCGTGTCCACCCAGTAGAGGAAAAGGCCCAAGTCTGGACCAAAGGGCAGAGACACTAAACGGCGAGGCGAAAGGCGTCCGGCTTCCTCCGACTTAAGCATGTCCAGAAAACCCCAGGCGTCAATGGGCCGCACGCGATCTTGGAGACGGACTTCGCCGTACAGATGCGCCAAAAAGAGCGGCAACGCTGCGCCCTCTACCCGCGAGGGAATAGTCAATCGCAACTGCACCTCGGCGGATTCAATCCATGACGCGGCCAGCCCTTCTTCTAAACGAATAAAGGCCTGAGGGTGGGCAAACCGCATCACCGGACCACGATACGCAATAGAAAACCCGTCTCGCTCGCCGCGCCAGATAAGCCCGCCAACTTGGACTCGCCCGTTCCCCAATCTGCTCGCATCTTCACCGGTAAAAAGCGCCATTTCCGTTCCGCCTAGCGAGAGCATCAACCTGCCGGAGTGCGTCGGCTCCTCTCCGCCAAATTCGACGCCGCCTAAGATGCCGACCCCGCTCAATGGATCGTGAAAATGGAGGCCAAACCTCGTCGGCTCAGATTTCGCTTGCAGAGACAGTAGAGATTCCTCGGCATGATGGAGATAAGGTGCAGGATGTTCATTCTCGCTGGGCTGTGGCAAAGAGAAACCAACGCCATTCGTTGACAGCAAAGGAGTGAAGTTTCCGAACGTTTGGCAAAACGCGTCAACAAATCGTTCACGTTCTGCGCCCGGCCAACGCAGGCCAACACCGAGTTCCAACTGCACCGCATGGACTTTCCCTTGTGCAGACAGCTCCGCTAAGCGTTGAATGGTAGGAGCATGGTCCTGGGAAAAACGCGTGCTGAAAAGCTGCATGACATTTTCTTTGTCCGCCGCCGGGTAGCGTCGCCCAATCGCCACGTCAAGACCTGAGGCGAGCGCCGCCTCACGAAAGGGCAACACTTCAGCATGAAAAAAGGCGGGACTCAGCGTCGGCGCCGCAAACTTGCTGGCCGGGGCCACGCGATGACCTCGCTGTTTCAAGCCCATGCCCAAATCACACACCGGCTGCACCACATTCCAACCATGAATGAAGAAGACGCGCGCTTCGCCATGACGTTCAATCGAGGTCGTTACTAATTCCACCAAGGCTTCGAGAAACCACGGCGCATGAGTACGCACTTGACTAATGCGATTAAGATCAAGGAGATTACGATCAAACGTTTGATTGATCAGCGCGTACCCGCGGGTGCGGGCAGCAATCTCTTCGGTCAACTCCGCGGTATAGAGATCATTGACCTTGATGCTGTCTTTGATTGGGGCATCGGCTGGTCGCCTCCCGCCGTGTGGAGCAATCAGAATGATAGGAGAGGCGCCGTCGACGAAACGCATCCATGGAGGTAGAGCAGATTCAAATTGCAATGGCATGGATTGAGTATAGCGAGTTCAATTGCCGAGAAACAGTTGACCTGATTAAACAGCCCAAGAAGAAGTGGAGAAACGAAGAGTGGGTGGCTCACAGCCGATTTGTGGAGTGGAAGCGAAGGACTCGCTTCCACATGCGGCGCGACTTGCTGTGCTAGAGAGAAGCCTCAACCATCGCTCTTTTACTGGATCAGAGGTGAACCGTTATGATTACTCATCACTAGGGTCATAGCAAAGGAAAAGGGACAGAGGCGGGCTGCTCTGTCACACCCCGTTCCTCTATTCCTCTTAGCGATGAGCCAGCGTGGCTGTCCGTGTTGTGGCTTTTTCTATCTGCGCAAGGCGGACTGTCAAGGCCGCGTTCTGCTGCACCAACGCGGCTT
>CAZUFQ010000907.1:0-3002 GCA_964618735.1 uncultured Enterobacteriaceae bacterium | reverse complement strand
GGCAGAGAGCCTACCACCACCAACTTGCCTTCTTTTTTGCGGGAAGTTGTCCGGTGGCTACGAGTTGCCGTCGGAGGGCGCGCCGGTGTTCAGTCCAAAGCAACAACGCGCCGACTATGACGCCGCACAAAAAGGCTCCCACTACCGCTACCGAGGCAGGTACTGTGAACCGAAAAAAAAGCAATTGTAAACCGACAGGATCGGTATTTTGGGCGCCAAATAGTACGACAAGCAGAATGACAACAAGCGCAAACGTTAGGCGAAGGGGCATGCCAGCTCCATGGGGAAGAATTCCTTCACTCAGTCATTGGATCACTGATTGATCAGCTCAGCAAGTCATTGAATCATTTACTCATTGCTTAAATCAATCCTGCAATGATCTAATGACTCAAGCGCTCAATGATCTCAACCTCACAATTGAGAGAATACCGATTCCGTTTCTACGGTTATCTGTTAATCCGCCGCCGCTATCGGGGCGAGGCGCTGCCGCCGTAACGCCGTTGTTTTCTCCCAGTCGATGGTAGGGCCTTGTGGATCGATCACTACGCCGTACTGCTCACGCGCAGCACGCACGGAGAGTTTGTCGTCTTTGATATCAACAAGGACTTTTTCCGGTTCACGCTCCCAGGGGTCGCCATGTCCGCCGGAACCTGACACCACGTGGTAGATACGATCTCCAGGTTTGACGTCCATATGCATATGCGCCTTGCGCGGCAATTCTAAGTTGTCATCGCCAGGATTCAGAATGTTCGTCGACAAAGCGCCCGGTTGACCGCCCGCCATACCAGTTGACGGACGTAACAAACGGTTCGTACGCACCATAACTTTGCCAGGACGGAGGAAACGCCACTGCTTGTAAATTGAAGTAGAACCGCGATGCTTACCCGGCCCAGCCGTATCCTGCACATAGCCAAAGCCGTCCACGACCAGCGGATACTCCCGTTCCAAGAGTTCGGCAGGAATAGTGCCATACGAACCAAACGACATGGGCGCCACGCCATCAATGCCGTCTTTCATTGGACGACCGCCCCAACCGCCAAAGAAGATGTCCATCACCGCGAAGTGGGCTCCGTCAGCTTTCTGGCCGGTAAAGTGGAGGACATCACCGCCTTCACCAGGAATCGGCACCCGGTCCGGCAGCGCCTTCGCCAGCGCACGGAACAACACATCGAATACCCGGAAGAATAACGGCGCGCGACCACCCACTGCGGCAGGAAAGCGAGGATTCAACAATGTCCCTAAGGGAGCCACAACGGTGACGGGGCGGACAAAACCGACATTGGTCAACACGTCCTGACCGACAATACTTTTAATCGTGCCAAAAACAGTTGCTTTTGTCATACTCAAAGGAAGATTGATAGCCCCGCGCGCTTGGGGCGCCGTCCCCGTAAAATCTACCGTGAGCGTTTCCCCCTCGGCTCGTAACGCCACCTTTAAAGGCATGGCGATCCCGTCGCTGCCAAAGCCGTCGTCTTCAAAGACGTCTTCGTATACATATTCGCCTGGCGGAATCGTACGAATGGCGTTGCGCGTAGCTTTCTCAGCGTAATCAATGAGATAGTCACAAGAAGATTGGTACGTCTCCAAGCCGTATTTATCGAGTAACGCGCGGATTTCCACTTCTCCGCGCCAACAGCCCGCGATCTTCGCCTCCACATCGCCGAGCCACTCATCAGAAACGCGGATATTCGCTAAAATCGTTTCCAGTAAGGCCTCATTCCGTTTGCCGCCTTCGTAAAGCTTGAGAATCGGCAGCCGCAAGCCTTCTTCATAGGTCTCCGTGCACTGACTGCTAAAGCCGCCAGGGAAACGCCCGCCGATGTCCGTGTGGTGCGAGTAGGCCACCATAAAGGCGACGACCTGATCTTGCCAAAACGCCGGAGTGATGATCGCCACGTCGGGCATGTGGGTAATACCGGCATAGGGATCGTTGGTCACGATCACGTCGCCTGGTTTGAGATTGTTGCCGTGTTTTTCCATGATGTATGGCATCATCTCGATAAAGAACGCCAGCTGAAACGGCGCTGCATAGCCTTGGCCAATGAGTCGCCCCTGACCATCGCAAATCGCGGTGGCGAAATCGCCGGTTTTCATCATAGCCGATCGTCCGGTTTTCCAGACAGCAATCGCCATCTCTTCGGTAATGGAGGCCAGTTCGTTCTTCACGACTTCGACAAGAATCGGATCGAATTTGCGGGTCATGTTTCCTCCCTTTCAGCAGCAAAGAATCCGCCTACTCCTTATACCACCGCAATCGCTTCAACTTCGATCAGCAGCCCTTCAAAAGCGAGCGCTTGCACGCCCACGAGAGTGCTCGCCAGCATCTGCTCCGGATTAGGAAAGTATTGGGCGCGCACTTCACGAATAGCGGCAAGATCGGCGGGTTTGAAATCTACCACATAGGAGTTGAGCTTCACTACGTCCGCCGTCGTCGCTCCAGCGGCGGCCAAAGCGTTCTTTAGGTTCTCGTAGACCTGGTGAGTTTGTTCGCGCAGGTCGCCTTTACCGACCAATTCACCTTTTACATTGAAGGCGACCTGACCAGAGATGAAGACCGTCTTCCCACTTGTGACAGTCACCGCGTGTGTGTAACCGCGCGGCGCCGCCAGAGTCGGCGGATTGATGAATTTCTTTTCCATGGGTTGTCCTTTATGGTCGGACTTCATAGTAGGCGTTAATTGGGTTATTAAAGTCGTGGCTCTGAAAACGGGTGAACCCGGCATCAGTCACCATTTTGCGAGCCACTGGTTCAGGAAAACCAAGGGTTCCTAAACCGGCGCCGCCTGGCTCGGAGAGCGCAGAGGACATGCAACTCAGCACCGAGAAACCATACATCATCGGGGCAAGCGGGTTCTCCGCCATATTTTCTTCGAAGGTCCCTTTACCGTGAATATCAGCGATGAGCCACGTCCCATCGGATCGAATGGCTTGACGAATAGCACCGATGACTGCGGCGGGATTCGCCATATCATGAATACAATCGAACGTGGTAAGAAAATCAA
>CAZUFQ010000906.1:0-3006 GCA_964618735.1 uncultured Enterobacteriaceae bacterium | reverse complement strand
CGGCGGGCCGAAGTACTCCGTGGACTTCACCGGTGGCACGCTGCTTCAGATCCGCCGGTCGTTGCGGCCCGATGGATTGTTCTTCGGGCGTATTCAGGTTGAGGATGCTGGGACGCATCCCCAACACATCGTCCGCGACTTTGAGCCAACCTTTGCGCGTATGCGTGAACTTGGACTCGTTGAAATTTGGCGCGACACGTGGCTGTGGGGTCACCAGTTGTTTCAAAAACGCGCCGCTTAATTTTTATACTTCTGCAATAAGTTTCGTGCGATCACGATTTTCTGGATCTCGCTGGTGCCTTCCCCGATAATCATCAACGGCGCGTCGCGATAATAGCGTTCGACCGGGAATTCTTGTGTGTAGCCGTAGCCGCCAAGAATGCGCATGGCTTCAAGCGACACTTCTTGGCACGATTCGGAAGCAAAGAGCTTGGCCATACCTGCTTCGAGATCACAACGTTCGCCTTTGTCTTTCTTAGTAGCGGCCTGATACACGAGCAAGCGCGACGCTTCGATTTTAGTGGCCATATCAGCTAACTTAAGTTGGATCGCCTGGTGTTCACAGATGGGCTTGCCGAATGTCTCCCGTTGTTGCGAATAGCGAATCGCTTCCTCAAATGCGGCTTGGGCTACACCAACCGCGCGCGCGGCGACGTTGATTCGTCCTACCTCTAAGCCGCCCATGACCTGTTTGAACCCTTGCCCCTCTTTGCCGCCAATGATGTTCGCCATTGGTACGGGAAAATCTTCGAACGCGAGTTCACAGGTATCTAATCCTTTGTAGCCGAGCTTCTTGATGTCGCGGCTAACTGTGAGCCCCGGCGCGCCTTTTTCAGCGATGAACAGAGTAATGCCGGCGTATGCAGGTTTCGCAGTCGGATCAGTCTTTGCGGCGACACACAGCGTGTTGCCATGGCGGCTATTAGTGATAAACATTTTTGAACCGTTCAGCAGATACGTGTCGCCATGCTTCCTCGCGGTGGCGCGGATGTTTTGCACGTCGCTGCCCGCGTGCGGTTCAGTCAACGCCAGGCCGCCGCGTTTCTCGCCTTTGGCCATGGCTGGCAGAAATCTGTGCTTCTGCTCTTCCGTGCCGAAGAGAGCGATAATGTGGGCGAAGAGCAAATGCGAGTTCAGGACGCCGCTCAAACTCATCCAGCCTCGGCAGATCTCTTCGATGATCATGGCGTATGTCGTGAAAGAAACGCCCATGCCGCCGTACTCAGTAGGAATAATCGCGCCAAAGAGTCCCAGCTCTTTCATGCGGTCGACCAGGGCGTGTGGATATTCATCGCGATGCTCCATCTCGCTCGCGACGGGTTTGACCTCTCGCTCGATGAATCGACGAACCGTGGCGATGATTTGCTGTTGTTCTTCATTCACAACGATCATGGCTCATTTCCTCTCTGTGCGACATTCGCGTCAATTGAACAGCTTTAGGAAAAGAGATCAAGGTGTCAGGCTTGTCATCCACGTATGAGGTCGCATGCGCCGTTTGACAAGCACTGGCAGTACGCCACATAATCTCTTCCATGAATGGGGACCCCGCTGCTATAGAAACCCGCAAACTTGCCGCGATCATGTTTACCGACATAGTGGGTTTCAGCCGCCAGATGGGCGCGGATGAAATCCACATGCTGCGCGTGCTCGCCATCTATAATCGGGTCATCCAGCAAGCAGTCGCCGCTCATCACGGCCGCGTCATTAAGACGATGGGGGATGGCTTCTTGGTTGACTTCCCCTCTGTGGTCGACGCCGTCCAGTGCGCCCAGCAAATTCAGCACCAACTGCGTCTGTACAATGCAGAGAAAAGCAAAGACGAACAGATCCATATCCGCATCGGTATTCATCTCGGCGACATCGTGCAACGCGACGGCGACGTGTTTGGCGACGGCGTCAACATCGCCTCGCGGCTGCAAGCCTTGGCGGAGCCGGACACCATTTGCCTCTCGCAGGCAGTCTACAAGGAAGTCGAGAAGAAACTCTCCTTGGACGCGGTGGTGTCACTAGGGCGGCCCAAGCTGAAGAACATTGCCGAGCGCTTCCCGGTCTACGCCTTGCTGCCCGCAGCGCCGAAGGGCTTTCGGCAAAAACTCCAAGTCCAATGCCTGAAGCTCTCACGTCGGGTACGCCCCGCGCACCGTTTGGCGCTCGCGGGAGTGGTGCTCGTTGCAGTTACCCTCATCGTTGTCCGTTCTTTCCCTCTTCTTTTCCCTAGCACCCAACACCCAGCACCTAGCACCCAGGCCGCGCTGCCTCTTCCGGACAAGCCCTCCATCGTTGTCCTGCCGTTTGTCAACATGAGCAACGATCCAGAGCAAGACTACTTTAGTGACGGGATCACTGAAGACATCACTACTGATCTGTCTAAAATCTCCGGCCTCTTTGTCATCGCTCGCAACTCGGCGTTCTCCTACAAAGGGAAATCACCGAAAGTGCAAGACGTGAGTCGAGAGATGGGGGTACGGTATGTGTTGGAAGGAAGTGTGCGCAAAGCCGGGGACCAGGTAAGGATCACCGCGCAGTTGGTGGACGCCACTACAGGTCATCACCTGTGGACTGAGCGCTATGACCGTCCACTGCAAGAGATTTTTGCACTGCAAGATGAGATCAGGCAGCGGGTTGTGGCGAATCTACGGGTGGAGATGGAGCAGGCAGAGTTGGAGCGAGTGAGGCGCATCCCTACTGACAATCTGACAGCCTATGACCATGTCTTGCGCGGAGCAGAGCACCTCAGGCGCGGGACGAAGGAAGAAAATGCACAAGCACGGCAGATGTTTGAGCGAGCCATTGAACTGGACCCGCAGTATGCGGGGGCATACGCAGGGCTGGGTTGGACCTACTTCACGGAATGGTTCATGGGGTGGGGACAGGGTCCTCAGGTTTTGGAACAAGCTTCTATCATGGCGCAAAAGGCGAGAACCTTGGACGACTACCTGCCCTTGCCCCACGCACGATTGGGCCAGGTCTATTGATGGCAGAGGCAAGTTGAGGAGGCTATCTCAG
>CAZUFQ010000905.1:0-3015 GCA_964618735.1 uncultured Enterobacteriaceae bacterium | reverse complement strand
GCAACCGTTGAGTAAATGTGACGAATACTGCCAGAAATTCAGACCATGGTGAGGGCAGGGTTGACTACGCACTACGATGTTGAGGTTGTAGATATTCCTGTCCTTATTGAGGCGTCAATCACACTACCCCAACGATGGGATACAGCAGGAGGAAAACCCGTGATCGCTAAATTATTACGCTTTGCCCTGCAACAACGGTTTGTGTCCCTCGTTCTGGGGCTCACTCTCATTGGGCTAGGTCTCTGGGCGTTTCAACAACTGAAACTTGAAGCCTATCCCGATATTTCCGATACGCAAGTGGTGGTCATCACGCTATATTCCGGCCACGCCGCGGAAGAAGTTGAACAACAAGTGACCGTGCCTATCGAGCGGGCGTTGAACAGCGTACCCAATGTCATTGCTCGCCGCTCCCGCACTATCTTTGGCCTGTCGGTGGTGGAACTGACGTTCGCCTACGGAACGGATGATTACTTTGCCCGGCAGGTCGCGCTGGAAAAGTTGCGTGAAGCGACGCTGCCAGATGGAGTCTCACCCACTCTTGGTCCGCTCTCCACTCCCATCGGTGAACTGTATCGCTACGTGCTGGAGGGTGAGGGGCATGACGCCATGGAGCTCCGGGAGCTGGAGGATTGGGTGGTTGAGCCGCGGCTGCTCCAAGTGTCCGGGGTTGCGGATGTCACGCCGTTCGGCGGACTCATTAAACAATATCAAATCGAAGTCGATCCGCTTGCGCTCAGCAAGTATAACTTCTCGATCAGTCAAATCGCTGATGCGGTGAATGCGAACAACCAGAATGCCGGCGGGGCGCAACTTGATAATATGCAGCAAGCGATGGTGATTCGCGGCGTCGGCTTGATTGAGTCAGTCAGTGATATCGAAAATGTGCTCGTCACTGCCGTCAATGGAGTCCCTGTCTTTGTCAAAGATGTTGGACGCGTGCACCTCGGCTCAGCGCCACAGACCGGCATTTTTGGCGTCAATGATCATTCCGGCGGAGTGGAAGGCATTGTCTTGATGCGACGGGGAGAAAATCCCAGCGAGGTCCTAACGGGCATCAAGGAGGCGGTCGAAGAGCTGAATGCTGCGCGACTGCCCCCAGGAGTCAAGATTAAGCCGATCTACGACCGCACCGATCTCGTTAATAATACGTTACATACGGTGACCCACACCCTGCTCGAAGGGCTCATCATCGTGGTGACAGTGTTGTTTCTGTTTTTGGGAAGCGTACGCGCCGCTCTCTTAACTGCTGTCACCATACCTCTCTCACTACTGTTTGCGTTTGTCTGTATGCATTTTTCCGGTATTCCCGCAAACCTCCTCAGTCTCGGCGCCCTCGACTTCGGCATTATCGTCGACGGCACGTTGGTGATGGTGGAACATATCGTCCACGCGTTGTCGCATCGCACTCAAGATAAGACGGCGGATGGCGTGCTCGCTACTATTCGCGACGCGGCCCTTGAAGTCGAACGTCCCATCTTTTTCTCGCTGCTCATTATCATCTCCGCTTACATCCCCTTGTTTACGTTGGAGCGTGTGGAGCGGCGCCTGTTTACTCCCATGGCGTTCACTGTGTGTTATGCGCTGCTTGGTTCCCTGCTGCTTGCGCTGACGCTTATTCCGGTCCTGGCGACGTATGTGTTTCGGAACGGAGCAGATGGATGGGATAATCCGGTCCTGCGGTGGCTCTCGCTCTGGTACGAACGTACGTTACGGGTGGCAGTGCAGCGCTCGAAACTGGTGGTGTCGATTGCCGCAGTCATCGTGCTGGCCGCATTTGTTTTGGCTCGCTCGCTCGGATCGGAATTTTTGCCGCAACTCGACGAAGGCGTGATTTGGGTGCGAGCTAACCTCCCGCCGGGGATCTCATTAACCAAGTCGGCGGAGGTGGCTAGCACCATCCGTTCCCTGCTTCAGCAGGCCCCGGAAGTGAAGTTGGTCAGTTCTCAATCGGGTCGCAATGATTCTGGGACTGACCCTTATGGCCCTAACCGTAACGAATTCTTCGTCGCGCTTACTCCATACGAGACTTGGAAGGCCGGTAAGACCAAAGCGGACCTTGTAGAAGAGTTTGGCCGCACCTTGCGGGCTGCAATTCCTGGCGCTTTTTTTAGCTTTACCCAACCGATTATTGACAACGTCACTGAGGCGGTCACCGGATCGCCAGCCGATCTCGCAGTCATCATCAGCGGTCCAAGTCTTACCGAACTGCGCCGCTTGGCGACGCAAGCACTTGCAGCGATCAAAGACGTTCCTGGCGCTGCGGATTTTGCCATCGAGCAGGAGGATGACCAGGCCCAGTTACGTATCCATATCAATCGCGAGGAGGTGGCGCGTTACGGGATTAACGTGCGTGAGGTGCAAGACGTGATCGAACTCGCCATTGGCGGACGGGCGGTGAGCACGCTCTTTGAAGGAGAGCGACGCTTCGATATCACCGTGCGTTACACTCCGGAAGCGCGAGTGGATCCGCCCACCATCGGCGCCATTCTCATTACCGCACGGAGCGGCGAACGTATTCCACTTTCTCAACTTGCCGATATTCAGATCGTCAACGGCGCCACCATCATTGCTCGCCGTGAGAATCAACGGCAGATTTCCGTACGCACGAATATCCGTGGTCGTGATCAGGGCAGCTTTGTCGAAGAAGCCCAAGCCAGATTTGCTGCTGGTGTTCGGCTGCCAACGGGGTATCACGTTTCCTGGGGTGGACAATTTGAAAATCTGGAACGCGCGCGCAAACGGTTGACATTCATCTTGCCGATCACGATCGCCGTCATTTTCGCCTTACTCTTTTTTACCTTTGGCTCACCGCGCGACGCTGGCTTGGTGTTGATGAATGTGCCCTTTTCGCTGGTTGGCGGGATTGTGGCGCTCTACGTGCGCGGCATCAATCTTAGCGTGTCAGCAGCCGTGGGATTCATCTCGCTCTTTGGCGTGGCGGTCATGAGCGGCGTGCTAGTCGTCGCGGAAATCAATCGTCGCCGCAGCGAAGACAATCAAGATCTCTGCGAAGCG
>CAZUFQ010000904.1:0-3019 GCA_964618735.1 uncultured Enterobacteriaceae bacterium | reverse complement strand
CATGCTCTTTTTCCAGCCAGACTTTTTGGGGTTCGTATGTGTCGTTTGGTTCGTATCTCCCGCTTCATTGATCAGTTAATCGCCAGCACCGAGCGATCCGAGAATAGTTACTATCGGCGGATGTTCTTTCGTCACGGACGCTACTTCATCATGGCTTTTGTAGCGCATCGTTCAAGTGAGGTACTCAATAAGCCTGATCATCAACTTTCAGATGATGACAAGACGTTCCTCTCGCGGCAGGTAAACGATCTTTCTGAACTGATCTATGCTGTATCAGCACCCTTTCAAGAGATTAAGGGCTATCTTTCCATTTTTAGAAATCTCACAGATTCGCAACCCCTAGCAGATCGAGTGTTAGCACGGCTGGCTGAACGGGATCATGCCGCATCGCCGCGACACGAAACAGAGACCCTTTCCTCGTCTTCGGGGCAATAATTAATTACGAATTGATCATGGTTCGCAAGCAAAAACTCGAACTCACCTGGATCGGCAAGGAGCACAGGCCCAAGCTGGAGCCGCGCATTCTGCTGGAAGACCCTGAGAAATCCTACTATGCCCCGCATCGCGTGACTGACCGCGATCTCTTCGACAATCGTCTCATCTTTGGTGACAACCTCCTCGCCCTTAAAGCCTTGGAGCAAGAGTTTACTGGTAAGATCAAGTGCATCTATATTGATCCGCCATACAACACTGGAAGCGCTTTTGAGCACTATGATGACTCCTTGGAACACTCACTTTGGTTGAGTCTCATGAAGAGTCGGCTCGAGCTATTGTGGAAATTGTTGCGCTCTGATGGTCTTCTAGCTGTCCAAATTGATGACAACGAATTCGCTCGGCTCTTCCTTCTTATGGCAGAAGTTTGTGGAGAACGAAACCTCAAAGTGATCGTTGTCAAAATGGCTGAACCGACCGGAGTGAAGATGGCCCAAGTCATCAAGACAGGAGGCATTCCGAAGCTGAAAGAGTACGTCATTCTAGCCGGCAGATCGGGGATCAGAAGGTTGGATGTTGAGCGGATACCAAAAGAAAACTGGGATAACGAGTATAAGACTGTAGTAGGGAATATCGATCGAGAAGAACTTCTTGAACTTAAGGCCATAATCGAAGATGAAGATCGCTCCCCTGCTGATGTACAGAAAACGGACGCCATCTGTGCAAAATTCACCTTTGAAACAGCCGACGAGGTTTGCCGTCGAGAGACGGGCAGTAAAGTCTCAGAAATATGGTTACAAGATAACGCATGGCGGATCATCCGAACTGTTGCAACGACTGATGGAGCAAAGCATGTAGCAGACGCGAAGCGTAGCACGGTAGCATTAGACTCTGGAGCCTTTGTTATTGAAACGCCTCAGAAGAAGGCTTACGTGATCAAGACCGATTACAACCCGAGCATTGCACAGCCTCGCATTCGCTTATTGTTTGCGGATGATTATCTCACTGTCCATCCTGGCGACTTTTGGCAGGATATCAAGACAACAGGGTTGGGCGATGAAGGAGGAGTAAATTTCACGAACGGCAAAAAGCCAGAAGCTTTAATCAAACGCATCATCGGTATGTCTACTCGGCCCGGCGACTGGGTCCTCGACTCCTTCGCCGGCTCCGGCACGACAGGTGCGGTAGCCCATAAGATGGGCCGGCGCTGGATCATGGTCGAGTTGGGCGAACATTGTCACACGCATATCATCCCACGGCTCAAAAAGGTTATTGACGGTGTAGACCAAGGCGGCATTACAAAGGCGGTCAACTGGCAAGGCGGCGGCGGGTTTCGCTACTTTCGCCTCGCGCCGTCGCTGCTGGAAAAAGACAAATGGGACAATTGGATCATTAACAAAACCTACAACGCCGAGATGTTGGCTGAAGCGGTGTGCAAACTAGAGGGCTTCACCTACGCGCCGAGCGACGCGGTCTATTGGCAGCACGGTTATTCTACGGAGCAGGATTTTATTTATGTGACTACACAAAATCTCAGTCACGAGCAGCTCCGGCAAGTGAGTGATGAAGTAGGTGAGAACCGGACGCTCCTTGTGCTCTGCGCGGCCTTTCGCACCAAGGCGGACCGTTATCCAAACCTAACCATCAAGAAGATTCCAACGGCGGTCCTCTCTCGTTGTGAATGGGGTCGCGATGATTACAGCTTCAAAGTTGAGAACCTGCCCAAGGCTCCGCCCAAGCCAGGGCAACTAAGCCTGTTCGGCTCCAAAGAAGAGCTATCATGACCTCCAAGGAGCGAACAAAAGGCCCCGTGAAAAATTCACTGACGATTACCCAAGGAAGCGAAGCTCTTCTCTCGGTCATTCGCCAGATCTGGGAAGCCGCCCGTGCGCAGGCCGCCCGCTCCGTGAATTCTGCTTTGGTCCAGGCGAACTGGCTTATCGGCAAACAGATCGTGCAGGCCGAACAGGGTGGCGAGTCACGCGCGGCTTACAACCGTCGGCTGCTCAAGACCCTCTCTAACTCTCTTCAACAGGAGTATGGTAATGGGTTCTCCGTCAGCTCTCTACAATATATGAGGGCCTTTTTCCTGGATTACCCTCATCTACTAGAGGTTCCTCACACGTTAGGTGAGAAATCTGGACGCCAACTAAGTCCTGCAAAACAACACGCAGTGCGTGTTATTTCTCCTGAAACGATCGAAACCTCATGGTCGCCGGGCCATTTGCATCTCAGTCTGTCATGGACCCATTACCGGGTCTTGCTGAAGGTGGACCAGCAGGAGGCGCGAGATTTTTACGAAATTGAGGCGGTACGCAACGGCTGGTCTGCCCGGCAGCTGGAGCGACAAATTAATTCTCTGCTCTTCTTTCGGCTGCTGAAAAGCCGCGACAAAGAAGGCTTGCTTACCTTAGCCAATGCCGGCCAACAGATAGTGGAGCCGGTGGACGCGATCAAGGATCCCTATGTGCTAGAGTTCCTTGATTTGCCCGAATCCCATCGGCTCATGGAATCGAAACTAGAAGAGGCGCTCCTTTCCCAGTTACAAGAATTTCTGTTGGAACTCGGTAAGGGCTTCGCCTTCATA
>CAZUFQ010000903.1:0-3043 GCA_964618735.1 uncultured Enterobacteriaceae bacterium | reverse complement strand
GCTGTGCGCCTTCTGCCAACGCCAGCACCGGCCTTGTGACGGACCGGGCCATGAAAACAGAAAAGGTTTCCTCTTCGGAGACTATGCCGCCGCCGACCGCGAGCACGGCGCGCTCATGCTCCGCCAGCACGCGTTCCAAACAGCGATGCTCTATGCGGCGATACCCAGCTTGTCCATAGAGCGTAAAAATTTCACTCAACGGCAAGCCAGTGTCGTGCTCGATTTCTCGGTCCAACTCAATGAAAGGCGCCTGTAACGATTGCGCAAGCAAGTTGCCTAAGGTTGTCTTCCCTGCTCCGCGTAAGCCAATCAACGCAATCTGTCGGCGCTGGCTCGCTGCCGTATTCTGGTCGAGCGCTAACAATTCATGAAGAGGAACTCGGAGGGCGACGGCAATATGACGCAACAAGATAATCGAGACGTTGCCGTCCCCTGACTCTAGTTGACCGAGATAACGTTCGGATATGTCTGCCTGGTGCGCTAAGAACTTGCGCGTCATCCCTCGTTGCTCACGTAACTCACGTACGCATTTGCCCAACAGCAAAAGAAATTGGCCGTCCTCTGCATTGAGACCATCCGTCTGCGCGGGTGGGAAGATTTTTGCATCTGAGCGAGCATAGCTTGCTGTGGCCATAGACTACCTGCTGATCAAGATTGTGGCACTATAATGCATATTTGGTTTAAAATCAAGCATTATATTTCGTAAAAGTAGCGGTTGATTGGCCTGCTGAATGGGCGTGGTTGTCCATTTCCTTGAGCTTGTCTAAAGAAGAGGAGCAATGTGAATATCCTTTTCCGCGAACGCCTCAGGGAAGTAAGGAGAAGATCGTGCCGATCCCAGATATTCCGGAATCCTTTAATGCTGCCTCTGCGTTCATCGACCGGCATGTGGCGGCTGGCCACGGAGAGCGAGCAGCGCTGCGGTGGAATGATCAGGCGGTAACCTACGCGCAACTCGCAGCGAACGTGAACCGTGTGGGCAACGCCTTGCTTCGTCTTGGTGTCCGGCCCGAGGAACGGGTGCTGTTAGCAGTGCTTGACTCCCCTGAGTTTGTCTACAGCTTTTGGGGCGCGATGAAAATTGGCGCCGTGCCGGTCCCAGTGAATACGTTTCTGCGAACAGACGAGTACGCGTATCTGCTCGACAATAGTCGTGCGAGTGTGCTCGTCGTTTCGTCTGATGTGTGGCCGCTGGTCGCGTCTCTGTCCACACCACGCCTGAGAAGCCGCATTGTGATTGGCGCTGAAGAGGCTAATGCTTTGTCCTTCTGGCGCTTGATGGAAAACGAATCTCCCGTGCTCGATCCCGCGCCGACACATCGTGACGACATGGCTTTGTGGCTGTACAGCTCAGGCTCGACAGGAGCCCCGAAAGGAGTTGTGCATCTGCATCGCAATCTCCTCTACTGTGCCGAGACGTATGCACAAGAAGTGTTAGGGTTGGGACCGAACGACATAACGCTGTCTGCTGCCCGTCTGTTCTTTGCCTATGGACTGGGCGGCGGTATGACCTTTGCCCTTCATGCTGGCGCTACTGCTGCATTGGTGTCAGATCGACCTACGCCGGACAGCATGTTTGCTGCCATTCGTCGCTACCGCCCGACGATCTTCTTTGGCGTGCCCACGTTGTACGCTGCGATGTTGCAAAAGAAGGGCGAGGAACTTGTTGACGATCTCTCCAGTCTCCGACTCTGTGTCTCCGCCGGAGAGGCGCTCCCGGGAGAGTTGTTTACACAGTGGAAAGTGCGCTTTGGCGTGGAGATTTTAGATGGGATTGGCTCCACCGAGGCGCTGCATATTTTCTTGTCGAATCGCGCCGGACAGGTCCATCCTGGGAGTTCCGGTGCTCCCGTTCCAGGGTATGAAGTACGTGTTATTGATGAGCGCGGACAAGACGTTCCTCAAGGTGAAGTCGGCGACCTTGTTGTTAAAGGCGGAAGTCTCACGGCTGGATATTGGCGGCGGCATGAGGCGACGCGCCGAGCCCTGCAAGGCGAGTGGCTGCGCACGGGGGACACCTACTATCAGGATGCGGACGGGGTGTATTGGTATTGCGGTCGTTCGGACGACATGTTGAAAGTTTCCGGTCAGTGGGTGTCGCCGGCTGAAGTTGAGGGCCTCTTGTTTCAGCATCCCGCCGTGCTTGAAGCAGCGGTGGTCGGTTGGGACGATGAAAATCGGCTTGTCAAACCTAAAGCTTTTGTGGTGTTGAAACAGGAATATGCGTCTTCACCAGCGTTAGCGGAAGAACTGCAAGCGTTTGTCAAAGCCCGCACCTTGCCGCATAAATATCCGCGGTGGGTCGTGTTCGTTCCGGATTTGCCTAAAACAGCGACAGGAAAAATCCAACGTTACAAGCTGCGGCAGGCGTAGAGGTGCGGAGAGGTATCCAATGAAACGGAAGCATGGGGCGATGCTCCTTTGGTTGGCGACTGCTTTTCTGAGTTGTCTGACTTCCTCAATCAGTTTTGCACAGGGTGAGCTTTCCCAAAAGGAATCAGACCAGGTCAAAGCACAGGCGACGGTAATGGCGGCGGAAGACCTTTATGATCATGGAGAAGTCGACGAAGCGATCGAACAGTGGCGGGAGGCTCTGCAACTGGACCCCGGTCTGTCGAGGGCCCATCATGATCTTGGGCTGGCGCTGCGAGATAAAAAGCAAGATGATGAAGCACTGCGTCATCTTCGTGAAGCGGTGCGTCTTGATGCAAAGGACGCTTCTGCGCAGGCGGATCTTGGCGATGCTTTACAAGAAAAAGGAGATATCGATGGTGCTTTAGCAAGCTATCGAACCGCGGTTGGACT
The DNA here is from genome assembly GCA_964618735.1 of uncultured Enterobacteriaceae bacterium. Taxonomy (GTDB): domain Bacteria; phylum Desulfobacterota; class Binatia; order Bin18; family Bin18; genus SYOC01. The sequence continues at coordinate 238 of CAZUFQ010000903.1, read as the reverse complement.
GGTAGCGAACTCGGCGTCGTTACGCAGCAATTTGGGCTATCTATTAGTGCGTAAAGGCGATCTCGACGGCGCGATCAAGGAATGGCGGGAAGCGACTCGCATCGACCCCAAATATGCGCCATCCTACGCCAATCTTGGCGAAGCCTTGGCAAGCAAAGGCGATAAAGCTGGCGCTGCTGCCGCCTACGAAAAATTCCTCGAACTCGCGCCTGATTCGTCTGCTGCTGATGAAGTGCAC